>DATMNJ010000125.1:0-6258 GCA_035569175.1 Thermoanaerobaculia bacterium
CATGATCAGCTTGAAGTGGTAGATGAGCGACTCCATGTCGTGGTACACGGCGTCCTTCGGCGGAAGGACCACGCGCCAGTCGTCCGAGTTGACCGCGCCGGCGGCCGGGAAGACGTCGAGCGCCTGGCGGATGATCTTCAGCGACTGGCGCATCTCCTCGAGCCGGACGAGGTAGCGCGAGAAGTTGTCGCCGTCCTGCGCGATCGGAACGTCCCAGTCGAACTTGTCGTAGAAGTCGTAGGGCCGCGCACGGCGCACGTCGTAGGCCACGCCCGAGGCCCGGAGCATGGGCCCCGTCATGCCCCAGCCGATCGCCTGCTCCTTCGTCACGATGCCCGTGCCGGAGAGCCGGTTGCGGACGATCCGGTTGTTCGTCACGAGCTTCTCGACGTCGTCGAGGAAGCCCGGGATGGACTCGAGCAGCGCGCGGCACCGGGGCACGAAGTCGCCGGGGACGTCGACCGCGAGGCCGCCGACGCGCACGTAGGACACCGTCAGGCGCGCTCCGCAACAGGCCTCGAGAAGGTCGTAGATGTTCTCCCGATTCTGGTAGAGGTAGATGAAGTTCGTCAGCGCTCCGATGTCCACCAGGTTGGCGCCGATGCAGACGCAGTGGTCCATGATCCGGGTGAACTCGGACAGGATCGTCCGGGCGAGCTGCCCGCGCTCCGGGACCTCGACGCCGAGCATCTTTTCGACCGTACGGACGTAGCCCACGCCGTTCAACATGGCCGAGACGTAATTGAGCCGGTCCGTGTACGGGATGATCTGGTTCCAGTGGTGGGTCTCGGCCATCTTCTCGAAACACCGGTGGAGGTACCCGATCATCGTCTCGGCGCGGACGATCTTCTCGCCGTCGAGACGGGCGACGAGGTGGATGATGCCGTGGGTGGCCGGATGGGACGGCCCGATCGAGATCGTCTGGGTCTCGAAGTGCCCGGCGCGCGCGTCGGTGTCCTTGGACCACTCCGGCATCCGAAGATCTTCCTCGGCGAAGAACCACCGCTGCCCCGGAGCGTAGTCCTTGCGCAGCGGGTGGCCCACGAAGGCATCGTGGCAGAGGAGGCGGTGGAGATTCGGGTGGCCCGTCACGTCGAAGCCGTAGAGGTCGTAGGCCTCGCGCTCGAACCAGTTGGAGGCCGGGTAGACGTCGCTCACGGTCGGAAGACGAGGAGTCTCCCCGTCCGGGAGCAGGACGCGGACGCGAACGTGCTCGTTGCGCGACAGCGAGTGCAGGTGGGCGACGGCCTCGAAGCGCGTCGGCCGGCCCGCGCGCCGCAGGTTGTCGACGCCGCAGAGATCGAGAAAGAGGTCGTACCGGCAGCCCAGGTCGTCGCGCAGGAACCGCGCGACCGCGGGCCAGTCTGCCGGGCCGATCTCGATGGTCGGCAGGTCGAGGTCGGCGACCTCCGCGCGGCCGGCCACGGGCGAGGCGGCCAGGCGCTCCCGGACGCGCTCGGCGGCGGGCGACAGCGCGGCCTCGGCCGCGACGGTCACGGGAGCTGCTCCGCGGCGAATTTCGCGGACCGTCCGTCGCGGGACTTCTCGCCCGAGGCAATCTTCTTCTGGAGCTCCATGATGGCGAAGATCAGCTCCTCCGGGGTCGGCGGGCAGCCCGGAACGTAGACGTCCACCGGGATGATTTCGTCGATGCCCTGCGTGACGTGGTACGCGCGGTAGAAGCCTCCCGAGGACGCGCACACGCCCATCGAGATGACCCACTTGGGCTCGGGCATCTGGTCGTAGATCCTCCGGAGGACCGGAGCCATCTTGTCGGTGACGGTGCCGGCGACCACGAGCAGGTCGGCCTGGCGCGGCGAGAAGCGCACGACTTCCGAGCCGAAACGCGAGATGTCGTAATGGGCCGCGGCGACCGACATGAACTCGATGCCGCAGCAGGCGGTGGCGAACGGGAACGGCCAGAGGGAGTTCTTGCGGGCCCATCCGACCATCTCCTCGAGCCGCGTGACGAAAAAGTCGGCGCCCCCGGCGGCGCCGGCCTTTGCAGGCTGGAGCGCGGGCAGCTCGCCCTTCTTCCCGAAGAGACCCATCGCCGCCGGATTCTAGTTCAAAACGGCGCGGCCGCGGCGCGGCCCGCCGCAATCGGCGTTCAACCGAAATTCACCGTGTAGGAGAGGGACTTCATGTCGCGCATCCGGTCGAGGTAAACGAGGCCGTCCAGGTGGTCGATCTCGTGCTGGAGGACGCGGGCATGGTAGCCCGAGGCCTCGAACTCGACCGGGGTCCCCGACCGGCCCACCGCGCGAACCCGGATGGTCTCGAACCGGGGCACGACGCGGCCGAGCAGAAACGGGACGGACAGACAACCTTCCGAGTCGTCGTCGAACGTCTCCCCCACTCCCTCGTAGGTCGCGTTGAACAGGGCCGTCAGGGGAACCTCCAGCTCCTTGCGCTTGCGGGTCTCCGGGTGCACCTCGTACAGGAACACGCGCAGAGGCGTGAAGACCTGGGGCGCGGCGATGCCGGTTCCGTCGTACTCGCGCATCGTCTCTTCGAGGTCCGAGAGAAATGCCTCGTAGTCGCCGCGGGCGATGGCCTTCGGATCGACCTCCCCGGAGCGCATTCGCAGCACCTTGACGCCGAGCTTCGCAACTTTCAGGATCACGAAAAGGCCCTCTCCCGGAGGACGGCTCGTGGCTCGAGAAGGAATGGTGCCCAGGGACGGAATTGAACCGCCGACACAGGGATTTTCAGTCCCTTGCTCTACCAACTGAGCTACCTGGGCTCCGGGCGGGCCGTCGAACCGGAGCGCGGAGTCTAGCCGAAATCCTCCCCACGGAGCAACGCGAGAGCGGTCAGGGCCGCACGACCACGCGCGGCGGTCCGACGGACACCGGCGCGCGCGCGGGGGTGTCGCGCGGGAAGCGCTGCTGCCCGACGGCGAAGAGCCGGCCGTTGTTCTGCGCGTAGAGAATCCCATCCGGGCCGAGCGCGACCGGCGTGTACGCGGCCCCGAGCGCCGTGTCGAGAAAGATCTGACTGACGACGGCGCCCGCGTGGTCGAATCCGTAGAGCGTGCCGTCCTCGCTGTTCAGATACACGGTCCCGGTCGCGTCGACGGCGGGCTGGTTGACGCACCACTCGAAGCCCTCGGGGCTGTCGTCGACGCACGTCACCGTGCCATCCGGCTGCCGTGCGCAATCCTCCGTGTTCGTCGCCCGGAACCGCCACTCGGGGACCAGGTCGGCGTCGAGTGACGTGACGTCGTAGAAGGCGCTCCCGTCGGAGCTGGTGTAGTGGTTGTCCTTGAGGAGGATCGAGTACGTGCCGTCGTGCGCAAACACGGCCGGAGTGATGTCCCAGCCGAAGTCGTAGGTCGCCAGGGCGTCGCCGTCGCGGCTGAACTTGAAGAGGTGGCCGCGGAAGAAGTTGTACGTGGTCAGCGCCCCGACGAGGATCGAGCCATCGGGCAGAACGACCGGCGACGAGGTTCCCGAGTCGTTGACGCGCCCGGCCGGCCGATCGTTGGTCGAAGGATCCACTCCGGTGTTCGCTCCCGCCCGGCAGCCGAGATTCGAGCCGTCGTCCAGCAGCAACACGCCGCAGCCGTCGTCGAGAATGCCCCGCAGCGAGGCGGACCAGGCCGGCGTCAGGTCCGCGTGGACCGCGACGAGGGCACTGTACCGGTCGCTGCCGTGCGCCCGGCTGAGCGTGTAAATCGTCCCGTCGGGCGCGACCGCGGGGACGACGTTGATGCCGGGGCGCTGCGATCCGCAGAGCACCGTCGGCGGCGTCGCCGTCGTCGAAGGAGGCCACGGCAGCTGGTCCTGGGAGAACGTGTCCTGGCAGGCGTCGGTCGGGCCCGGTGCGCCGGAAACGAGCGTGGCGAACTGCGCCAGCGACGTCGTCCCGTCCGTCGCAATCTTGACGAGCCAGGCTCCCGTGATCGGGGCGAACGGATCCGAGGCGGAAAGCCCGACCGCGTCGTAGACGACACCGCCGTCCGCGGCCACTGCGAGGCCGCCGGCGACGTACCGGGAAGGATCCACGCTCGAAAAGGGGTTGAGCCGGACCTGCGCGAGCCCGGTTTCCTTCGACACCCGAAAGACCGTGCCGCCGAGGCCCGGGACGTAGAGGTCGTCGCCGGAGATGGCCGGAAGCAGGACGGGCTCCCAGTTCGTCAGGGCCAGGGGCTCGGGCACCCAGTCGGTGTCGAACGTCCAGACCACCTCGAGCTGCCCCGCGATCCACTGCAATTTCTTCACGCTCCAAGCCAGCGAGCCCCACTTGCCGAAGCCCGTGTAGACGCCGGACTTGAAGACCATGTAGACGCCGGTCTCGTCGACGAGAGGCACGGAGTAGTGGGCCAGCAGCTCCCCGCCGTTGTCGGCCTTCATCTGCTCGACGAACGGGTCGTAGACCAGGTTGGCCAGGATGACCTGCAGCGGCTGGGCCACGACCGACGACGCGCCGCCGTGCTGCGGCGTGCGCCCCCACTGCGGCCAGTCGCGGGAGGGGTCGTCGGCGAAGCCGGGCGCCGCCGCCAGCACCGCTGCCGCCAGGGCCACGAACAGAGGGTTTGGCGCAGGGGTCTTGCCGAGGCCGCGGTTTCGCGAAATCATCATGACGGCATCATACGAACGAAGTCGGGCCGGCTCGCGGGAATTCCCGCAGTCCAGAAGGGGTTTTTCCGCCGAATGCCAACACCGAGATTTTTCGCACGCGTGGCCCCGGGCCTGCTCGGGCTCGGCCTGCTTCGCAGCGACGCTGCCGCGCAGCAGCCCACGCCCGCCGGGTCGCCGCCCCCGGCTACGAGCAGCCGCCCCGTCATGAGCCCGGGCAACGCGGTCTGGGCGGCCAACGCGTCCGAGGCCCGGGCCATCGCAAAGGCCGACAAGAAATTCGTCTACTACGAGTTCGCGAGTCCCGAGTGCCCCGACTGCCGCCGGATGCAGGGACTGATCCACCCCGCCTTCGACTTCGAGGCCCTTCTCGTCGGGATGGTGCCCGTCCAGATCGCTCTCGGATCTCCGGACGGAAAGCAGCTCGGCGAGCGCTACGCCATCACCGAGGAACCGAGCGTCCTGATCACGACGCCCGACGGCCGCCTGGTGTTCCTGATGCAGGGTTTCAAGGACGCCGGCGATTTCTACTCGCACGCCCACCGCGACATCGACGCCTACCGGAAATTCGCGAAGACCGTCGACACCCAGGACGTCCCGACGCTCTCGGCCGCCGAGGCTTACTCTTCGGGCCGCGCCCTCTACGCCCGGTTCGATTACGAAGGCGCCGCCTCCCGGCTCCTGCGTGCCTCCGTCGCTCCCGACGTGAAGCCCGAGATGCGCGAGAGCGCGCTGATGGGGTTGGCGGCCGCCGATCGCCAACTCGGCCGCTACGATCAGGCCCGCCGCGCGGCCGACAAGGTGATCACGACGACGAAGAGCGCCGACCAGAAGGAGCGGGCCGAGCTCTTCCTCGCCGAGCTCGCCCTGGCCCAGAACCATCCTGGCGACGCCCTGGCCGCGTACAAGAAGTTCGCGAAGGACCATCCCAAATCGCCGTACCTCGAGAAGGTTCGGGGATTCATTTCCCGCCTCGAGGCGGCGGTGCCGAAGTCATGAAGCGGGCGATGTGCGGCATCCTCGTTTTCGCCGCGGCGGCGCTCTGCCTCGCGGCGCAGGGCAGCGCCCCAGACCCGAAGACCCTGCTTCACGTGGAGGCGGCGGTTTCGACGGCGGCCGCGGGCCACGGAACGCTCGTCGTCCGCGCAAGGCTCGAGCCGGGATGGCACGTCAACAGCCACAAACCCTCCGAGGACTACCTCATCGCCACCGAGGTCAAGCTCGCGCCGTCCGACGGCGTCACCTTCGGGGATCCGCGGTACCCCGACGGGAAGTCTCAGAAATTCGCGTTCTCCGACACTCCCCTTTCCGTGTACGCGGACGAGTTCACGGTCGAGGTCCCCGTTTCATGGACGGGCCCGGGAGCCCCTCCGCCGATCTCGGGGTCGGTCGAGTTCCAGTCCTGCAACGACGCCCAGTGTCTGGCTCCCGCTTCCGTCCCGTTTCGCGCCGAGGCGCCGGCTGCGGCGCCCGCTGCAGCGGCCCCGGTCTCCGTCACGGGCGGGGCCGTGCCGCTGTCCGAAGCGCGGCGTCTCCAGGGTTCCACGGCGGCCGCGGGCGCCTCCGAGGACTTCGGAGACCTGTTGAAGCGCCGAGGGCTCGCGGGCGTGCTGCTCCTGCTCTTCGGCTGGGGACTGGCCCTGAACCTGACGCCCTGCGTCTACCCCGTCATTCC
>DATMNJ010000126.1:0-5206 GCA_035569175.1 Thermoanaerobaculia bacterium
ACGCCATCATCTTCGCTTTCAGCGCGGCGAGCGTGGTACCGAGGTCCGCGCCGTGGTCGACCTGGCCCTTCGGTGTCATCTGGTCGATGATCACGGGCAGGAGCGCCGCGAGTCCCGCGCTGGCCGTCTGGGGGTTGATCCCGAGCTTCTGCGCCATCGCGGCGATGTTGCTCGAGCCGAGGGCGCTCGAGACCTGATCCGCCGAAACGGTCTTGTTCGCTCCCGTGCCGACCCACGAGTCCGCATGCTCGCCGAGACCCGCCGACTTGAACTGCTGGAGCAGGCCGCCGAGGCCGCCCGGCTGGTTCTGGATGACGCTGGTGGCGAGCTCCATGAGAGAGTTTTTCTGCTGACTCGTGCCGAGTTGGCCAACGATGCCTCCGAGAAGCTGATCGAAAAGCCCCATGGTGGCCCCCTTTCTCGACTCCTTCTATCGCGAGTTAGGGCGGCGGGGCCACACCTGCCGAAGGGTCCGTACTATTCTTCCCGCGCAGCCTAGAGGCACTCATGACGCTCGCCGCGGGCTCCCGGCTCGGACCCTACGAGATCCTCGCGCCCCTGGGCGCGGGCGGGATGGGGGAGGTCTACCGCGCGCGCGACACGCGCCTCTCGCGGGACGTCGCTGTGAAGGTCCTGCCGTCGGACCTCACGCCGACGGCGGAGGCCCGCCAGAGGTTCGAGCGCGAGGCGCGGACCATTTCGCAGCTCTCCCACCCCAACGTCTGCGCCCTCTACGACGTGGGCCGCGAGGGTTCGACCGAGTTCCTCGTGATGGAGCTGCTCGAGGGCGACACATTGTCGGAGCGGCTGGCGGCCGGGCCACTCCCCCTCGCGCAGGCGCTTCGGTTCGGCGCCGAGATCGCGGCGGCGCTCGAGGCAGCCCATCGCAAGGGAATCGTCCACCGGGACTTGAAGCCCGCCAACGTGATGGTGACACCGGCGGGCGTCAAGCTCCTCGACTTTGGGCTCGCGCGGGCATTCGAAGCGCCCGTCGCGATCGGCGGCCTCTCGGCGGCGCCGACGGTCGGCAAGGACCTCACCGCCGAGGGCGTCATCGTCGGAACGGTTGCCTACATGGCGCCGGAGCAGCTCGAGGGAAAGGAGGCTGACGCGCGGACCGACATCTTCTCCTTCGGCGCCGTTCTCTACGAGATGCTCACGGGGCGCCGCGCGTTCGCGGGAACGAGCCCGGCGACCCTGATCTCCTCGATCCTGACGGCGGATCCTCCGCCCGTTTCGGCCGCGAGCCCGCTGAGCCCTCCCGAGCTCGACCGGCTCGTCCGGACCTGCCTCGCCAAGGCCCCGGCCGACCGGTGGCAATCGACCCATGACCTCGAGCTGCAGCTGCGTTCGATGGGAAGCGGCTCGATGCCGACGGCGGCGCTCGCGGCACGGCGGGGCCGGCGGTTCTCGTGGCTGCCCTGGGCGGCGGCTGCGGCCTGCGCCGGCCTCGCCGCGGTTTCGTTGCTGCGAGGCGGAGGCCCGAAACGCTCCCACCCACCGACCGTCCGCTTTTCCGTGCCGCCGCCGGAAGGTGGCGCGTTCGGGTACGTGGTCGAGGGCAACTTCATGGCCGTCTCGCCGGACGGATCGCAGATTGCGTACGTGGCGTGGGGAGCGAAGGATACCGCTCCGCGCGTCTGGCTGCGCCCCCTGTCCGCTCCGGAAGCAAGGCCGATTTCGGGCACCGAAGATGCGAGCTCGATTTTCTGGTCTCCCGACGGGCGGTCGATCGCGTTTTTCACGAACGACAAGCTCAAGCGCGTGGACGTCGCCGGTGGAGCCGCCGTTCCGATCTGCGACATCCCGTCGGGCAGCGGCAAGGCGGGGACCTGGGGCCGGTCGGACATTCTCTTCACGACGATCCAGGGAGGCGCGCTCTACCGCGTCCCGGTCTCCGGCGGGCAACCCGTCGTCCAGATCAGGGCCGACGCCGAACGGGTGTACCGGCGCCTGGGCTGGCCCTGGTTTCTTCCCGATGGCGAGCGATTCCTGTATCTCGTGCGCGACCGCGACGGTCGGGGAGATCTCATGCTGTCCGAGCCCGGCAAGCCCCCGCGCGCCGTGACGCACATCGAGTCCTTCTTTCAGTACGTGGACCCGGGATTTCTCGTGTACTCGCAAGAGGGGACGCTCGTCGCGCAGCGGTTCGACTTGAGGAGCGGGCGCGCCTCCGGGGAACCGGTGTCGGTCGCCGAGCGCGTTCGTTATTTTTACTCGACGGCATCGGCCGCCTTCGCGGCGCGCGCCGGGACGATCGCCTATCTGTCGCGAACGGACTCGAGGCGCCTCGTCTGGTTCGATCGCAGCGGCCGCGAGGTTGCCACGGTCGGCCCCCCCGGGGACTACCTCGACATCAATCTGACCGCCGACGGCAAGCGCCTGCTGTTCTCCCGGACGCGGCCGGGCCTGGAGACCTTCCACGTCTGGACCTACGACCTCGAGCGGGGGGTCGAGGCACCCGTGACGAACGGTCTCGACACCGAGGCATTCCCCCGGCTTCTCGGCGACGGGAAGACGCTCATCTATTCGGCCGTTCTGGGCACGCCGCCGCTGCTTCGCCGCCGGGACCTCGCGACCGGAAGGGAGGTGCCACTGACCGAAGGGCGGCAGGCGTTCCAGAAGGCCGAGGACGTGTCGCCGGACGGCCGCACTCTCCTGTTCACAGAGCGGACCGAGACCGGCAATAGCGACATCTGGGCGCTCGTCCTGGACGGAGCCGCCAAACCGGTGCCGATCCTTCAGTCGCCGTTCGAGAAGCGAGAGGTCCGCTTTTCCCCCGACGGCCGTTTCGTCGCGTTCGTCAGCGGCGAGTCCGGGCGGCCCGAGGCTTACGTCATGCCGTTCCCGGGTCCCGGCGAACGGGTGCGCGTCTCCGACGGCGGAGCCGAGTTGATCCGCTGGGGCCGGGACGGTGAGCTCTACTACGTCTCGGGCGACAACCGCTTTGTCGCCGTCCCGGTCCGCACATCGCCCGGTCTCCAGGTCGGGACCCCCACGACGCTCTTCAAGGTTGCAAGCCGGCCCTGGATCAATTTCGACATTTCGCCCGACATGCAGCGAATCCTCGCGATCGTGTCCGAGGTCGAGGGCAATGAGAGCCCCCTGAACGTCGTCCTGAACTGGCCTGGCGAGGCCGCACCCTGACCGCGGCAAACGTTCCCGCGGCCCGGCCGGAATCACTCGAGGGCGGGCGCCGCCGCGTCCGGAAGCGCCTGCTCGGCCTCGCTGTGGCGAGCGGGCTCGGGCAGGCGGAGGAAAGTGGCCGCGGCAATCACGCCGAGGACGAAGGTCAGGCCCCACAGCACGCGCGCGCCGGCGCGCTCGAGGACGAAGATCCCGGCCCAGGGTCCGATGGCGAACGCGAGCGAGAACACCATCGTGTAGATGCCGGTGTATTCGCCGCGCCGCTCGTCCGGAGCAATGTCGGTCGCGTAGGCCGCCGAGGCGGGGAAGAAGAGCATCTCGCCGAAGGTCCAGAGGACGACGGTCGCCGCCAGCCCCCAGAAACCGCGGGCCAGGGCCATCGCGCCGAAGCCGGCGCCCGACAGGATTGCCCCGATCGCCAGCGTCCGGCGGTGGGGCCAGTGGGCCGTGATGGCGTTCAAGGGGATCTCGAGCACGACGATGAGCAGGCAGTTGAGCGAGAACAGCAGGCCGAACGTCGAGACGGGAAGCCCGAGATCGCGCACGATGAAGAGCGGCATCGACGAAATGTGCTGGAAGAACACGACGGTCACCGGCAGGACTCCCGCGAGGAAAAACAGGAAACGGGGGTCGGCATGCGCCGCGGTCGCCAGGCGCAAGCGGGGCGACGTGCTCGGGTGCGACGTCGGGCGATGCAGCCTATTCCGGGACCGGCGCGGCAGCGCCGCCGCGGCCAGGAGCAGTCCGGCGGCGAGCGAGGTCGCCCCGTCGGCGAGGAAGAGATACCGGAATGAGATCGTCGCGAGGATTCCGCCCACCGCCGGTCCGATGGCCATTCCGAGGTTGATCGCCAGCCGGTAAACGGCGAAGGCGGACTTGCGGCGGGCGGGCTCGACCATCTCCGCGAAGAAGGACATGGCCGCCGGGCGGAAGGCCTCCGTCAGCATCGCCAGCGCGACCGTGACGGCGATGATCGCCCCCGTCGCATGGGCCAGCGGGTACACCAGAAGCATCGTGCCGGAACAGAGCAGCGATGCGCGCATCATCGGCACGGTGCCCCAGCGGTCCGCGAGTCGGCCCGCCAGCGGCGCGGACACGATCGACCCCGCGCCGTAGAGAAACAGGATGAAGCCCGCGTGCTCGGGCGAGAAGCCGCGCTCGCGGGTCAGGTACAGGACGAGGAACGAGAGGACCATCGAGCCCGCGCGATTGACGAGTTGCGACGCCGCGACGACCCACACCGGGCGCGGCAGGTGCCGCAGGTCCTTCCAGTACTTCAGCATGGGCGCACCGGTTGGTACGGGCGGGCGCCCTCCGGGTTCTCAGGCGTGGCGGAGCAGGCGCGCCAGCACCCAGGCGAGCAGGGCGAGAGCCCCCATGAAGCCGAGGACGTAGAGGAGGATCGCGAGAAAAGGCGTGTTCCGGGGATCCTCCTCCGGGTCGGCGCTCATCCGGCCGTCAGCCGTGGATGCCCTGCGCCGCGAGCCAGCGCTCCGCGTCGATCGCGGCCTTGCACCCCTCGCCGGCGGCCGAGACGGCCTGCCGGTAGGTTGGGTCGGCGACGTCTCCCGCCGCAAACACCCCCTCGACCGACGTGGCCGTCGACGGGTGCTTGATCTTGACGTAGCCGACGTCGTTGAGGTCGAGTTTGCCCTTGAAGATCGCGGTGTTGGGCGTGTGGCCGATCGCGACGAAGACGCCCTGCGCCGGGAACTGCGACTTCGCCCCGCTGCGCGTGTCCTCGAGAGTGACGCCGGTGATGGCCCCCTTTTCCCCGTGGATGTCCAGGACCGCGGCATTGAGCCGCCAGGCGATCTTCGGGTTCGCGCGCGCGCGGTCGAGCATGATCCGCGACGCTCGGAACTCCTCGCGGCGGTGGACGACCGTGACCTTCGAGGCGAACTTGGTCAGGAAGTTGGCTTCCTCCATCGCGGTGTCGCCGCCGCCCACGACGATGACCTCCTTGCCCTTGAAGAAGAAGCCGTCGCACGTGGCGCACGCGGAGACGCCGTGGCCCATCAGGTGCGTTTCCCGTTCGAGGCCCAGGAGCTTGGCCGTC
>DATMNJ010000127.1:0-2108 GCA_035569175.1 Thermoanaerobaculia bacterium
CCGGTAGGCCCGGACGAAGGCGTCCTGCGCCACCTCTTCGGCGTCCTCGCGGCGCGCGGTCAGCCGCACCGCGAACGAGAAGAGGCGATCCTGGTAGGTGCGGACGAGCTCCTCGAACGCCCCGTCGAGGTCGTCCGCGAGCCGATCCCGAAGCGCGTCGTCCTGCGCGACCGCCAAACCCGGTCTCCCCTTCTCCTGGTCCGGCTGGCCCAGCACCAGCCGGAAACCGGACGACCCGCCCGGTCCCCCTGGAAACTGCCCCGCGCTCGGGGCCCATCGGCTGATCATCATGCCCTCCACCTGGTGCTCAGAACACGGGTGGAGGGCCTTTGGTTGCGGGTCGGATCGCCCCGGCTATGCCCTCATGCCCTGACGGGCTTGCGCCGGCGCTCGATCGCTTCGGCCACGGCCGCCGCATGGTGCCGGCTGTTCTCGATGAAGATGCGCCCGGTCTCGGCGCCGCCGAGGATCGCCCCGGCCAGGTAGAGGTTGGGAACGTTGGTCTCGAGGGTGTCCGGATCGTGGCTCGGGACCCGCGCCTCGCCCTCGAGGCGGATGCCGCAGCGCACGAAGAGGGCGAAGTCCGGCTGGTAGCCGATGAGGGGAAACACGGCGTCGGCGCGGAGAACGGCCTCGGCGCCGGGCGCGGCGACCCGGACCGAATCCGAGTCAATGGCGACGACCCGGGAATCGAAGAGCGCCCGGATGGCGCCGGCCGCGATCCGGTTCTCCAGGTCCGGGCGGATCCAGTACTTGACCCGATCCGAGAGCGCGGAGCCGCGATGCACGAGCGTGACGCGGGCCCCGTGCCGGTACAGGTCAAGGGCCGCCTCGGCCGCCGAGTTCCGGCCGCCAACGACGACCACGCTTCGGCCGTGGAAGGGATACCCGGAGACGTAGCGGGAATGGACGTGCGGCAGATCCGCGCCGGGCACCTCGAGCCGCCGCGGATTGTGGAAGAAGCCGGTTGCGAGGACGACCGCCGGCGCCGTGAATCGTCCCGACCCGGCGCGGCCCGCCGTGTCGACGTCGAGAGCACCGTCCGGCCGCGGCGTCACCCGCTCGATCGCCGTCTGGGCGGCCACGCGCACGCCGAAGCGTTCCGCCACGCCCCGGTAGTACGCGAGGGTCTCGAGACGGTTGGGATGCGGGTCGGGCGTCGCGAAGGGGACGCCCGCGATGTCCAGCAGGTCGCGCGTCGAGAACCAGCGCATCTCTTCCGGGAAGCGCTGGAGCGAGTCGAGGATGCCGCCGCGGTCGTAGCAGATGGCGGCGATCCCGCGCCGCCCGAGCTCGATCGCGCACGCGATGCCCGTCGGCCCCGCGCCCACGATCGCGACCGGATGTTCCGCCACGGGGGGATTATCTACGGTGCGGGGCCAAGTCGCCGTGCGGCGCCTGAAGGGATCCCTCGGGCCTCCGGCCCTCAGGATGACATCGGACGGGTATGGCTCGTCGGCGGCAATGCGACTCCAGTTCGCGGCGCACGAAGTCTCCCGACCGAAGGGAGGGAGGAGGCGGACGCCGCGGGAGCTCGCGCGGAGCGAGCGGGTCAGGCGTCCGGTCGAGCCCCTTTGGGCGAGCCGGACGCCGGTGCGCCCCCGGCTGGGCGCAGACCCGCGAGCGTAGCGCGAGCGACGGTTAGATACTCTGGATCCGCACGGAGCCGCCGCTCGTGTGGAGGCGCAGGGTGTTGCCACCCTTTCCGAGGCTTCCCGAAAGGCTGCCCCGCGAGATCTCGCCCTGGACCCGGATCGGCAGCTCCGTCTTGACCGAGCTGCCCGAGGCCTGGATCGCCAGATCCGCTTGAGGATCGACCGACACCTCGATGCCGCCTCCGGAGGTCTCGAGCGAGCCGCCGGCCGAGTTGCCCCTCGTGAAGGAGGCCTCGATCGAGCCGCCGGAAGTATCCGCGTGGATGCGCCCACCGGCCTCCTCGATCCGGATGCCGCCGCCCGAGGTCTCGGCGTCGATGTCGCCGCTCACTTTCTGCAGTTCGATGGATCCGCCCGAGGACTCGGCGTGGACGGGCCCATCGAGGTTGACGCCTTCGATCCCGCCGCCCGAGGTCTCGACCCGGATCTTGCCCTTGATGTTCTTCAGGTCGA
>DATMNJ010000128.1:0-3753 GCA_035569175.1 Thermoanaerobaculia bacterium
TCGCGCTCTTCATCGGCATCGCACTGAGCATCACGGCCTTTCCGGTCCTCGTGCGGATCCTGCGCGAGCGCGGCCTGTCGGGAACGGTGCTCGGCAACACGGCCATCACCTGCGCAGCGGTCGACGACGTTACGGCCTGGAGCCTTTTGGCGATGGTCGTCGCGATCGCGGGTGCGCGCGGATTCTGGGCGGCGGCGACCACTCTGCTCCTGGCCCTGGCGTTCATCGCCCTCATGTTCGCCGCGGCGGCCCCCGCGCTGCGGCGGGCCCTCGCCCGTCGGACCGAGCGCGAGGAGCCCGGCTCCGGCGCGGTCGCCGGCGTGCTCGTGTTCGTCCTCGCCTCGGCGCTCGCGACCGAATGGATCGGAATCCATGCGCTCTTCGGAGCGTTCCTCGCCGGCGTCGTGATGCCGAAGGCGCGGCGCTTCCGGGACTTCCTGGCGACGCGGCTCGAGCAGTTCTCCTCCGTCCTGCTGCTGCCGGTATTTTTCGCTTTCACCGGCCTGCGCACGCGCATCGGGCTGCTCGACGATGCGCGGAGCTGGGCGATCTGCGGCGTGATCATCCTCGTCGCCACGCTCGGTAAGCTCGGGGGGACGTTCTTTGCGGCCCGCGTGACCGGAATGAGGCCGCCCGACGCCTTCGCCCTCGGCGCCCTCATGAACTCGCGCGGCCTGATGGAGCTGATCGCCCTGAACGTCGGCTACGAGCTCGGCATCCTCTCGCCCCGCATCTTCGCGATGATGGTCCTCATGGCGCTCGTCACGACGCTCGCGACGGGGCCGCTCCTGTCGCTGGCCGACCGGTGGCGCGGAGAATCGCTAGCGCACCGCGACGGCGAGCGTGTCGTGGTGCTCCCGAATCAGCGTTCGTAGGTACGGCCCGATCGCCTTCGCGCCGTCGAACCCCGCGGTCCGGGCCGCATCTTCGGACTTCGCCTCGGGCACGTCGGCGTTTTCGGCGTAGTGCTTCAAGTCGCGGTACGCGCCGATCGTGAAGAGGTCCCAAGGTGCACCCGCGTCGCGGACGAAGATGAGGTTCTGCGGCAGGTTGAGCCGCGCGCTGTAGGCGTTTTCCATCTCGCGCTGGCGGTAGAGCTCGGGCCCCTTGCCGGGAAGCTCGATGAACATCTCGACGTGGAAGAAGCCGGCCTTCGCGAAGGCGCCACGGACCTCCGAGAGCGGGGGGCCGTAGACGAAAACGTCCTCCTGCCAGGCGACGTCGTCGGAGAGACGCGCGAGCTGGGCCTTTCCCGCGTCCCGGGCCTTCGCGCGCCGGGCGATCCGGTCCGGCGCGTAGTACTCGCCGTAGCTTCCCATCGGGAACAGCACCAGGAGGTCCCACCGGTCCCCCTGGCTGTGCCGCATCGTGATCGGCGGCTCGTCGCCGCTGTCCCGGACGCCCGGCCAGCCGGCCTTGTAGAGCTCGATCACGTCCAGCAACTTTCCGGGGGCCGCCTGGACGAGGGTCGTCCGGTAAAGGTACCCGTCCGCAGGGACAGGAGCCGGGGCGGCGCAAAGGCCGAGCACCAGGGCGAGGCTCGCAACGGTCATGGCTTCCTCCCGGCCGTCCATTGTCGCCCCGGACGGGACCTCCGGAGGGCATTTTCGCCCGGCCTGTGCTAACATTTTTGAATTACAGCCATGAAATTCACGAGTGTGGTTGCGCGCAGCTTCTCGACCGCCGAGGTCGCCAGGCTCACCGGCCTTTCGGCCAGGCAGCTGGACCACTGGGATCGCCTGGGATTCCTGCGCCCGTCGCTCGAACGGGCGAGCGGTTACGGCTCGAGTCGCCGCTACTCGTTCGCCGACGTCGTCCGCCTTCGGGTCGCCGCCCGCCTGCGCGCCAGCGGCGTGGGCCTGGCGCGCATCCGCAAGTGCGCCGACGCCCTCGCGCGGCTGGATCCGCAGGCCGATCTCGGGCGGGCGCGCCTGCTCGTCGTGGGGTCGGCCGTTCTCTGGGCGCGGACGGACCGCGAGGTCGTAGACCTGCTCAAGGACGGACAGCTCGTCCTGGTCTGCTCGCTCGGAGACGCCGTGGCCGAGGCGGCCGGAGCCGTTGCCCGGCTCTCGCGCGAGGAAGAGCGAGCGGATCTCCCGACAGCGCGGCGCCGCGGCAAGAAGAGCGTGTCGGGCCGCTGAGGCGGCGCGATCGCCGGCGAGGACGAGACACGAATGCGGGCAACCGAAGATCTGGGCGCAGGGATTGGCCGGCTCGCGCGGCTCGGCCGCCAGCGCGACTTCTCGCTGCCCCGCTTCCAGAAGTCCCTCGACGCCCTGGCGCACAACGGCCAGCGCGGCGAGGTCCTGCGTCAACTCCTGACCGATTGGACCGGCATCCCCTTCGACGCCGAAGAGGCGCTGGCGCGCTGGGGCGAGATCGAGCGCCTCGCGGGGGGACTGCGCGAGAAGGTCGGCGCCCCGCTCGGCCTGCAGACGATCCTGCTCCATCACCTCCACAGCCTGAAGGGCATGCTCAAGGAGCCGCGGCTCGTCTCGGAGGCGGATCTCGCGGTCCTGCGCGTGAATGCCATCACCGACCCGTTGACGGGCCTGTACAACCGGCGCTTTCTCCTCGACCACCTCGCGCGAGAGACCGCGCGGGCCGAACGGTCCGAGGGCATCCTGTCCCTCGTGCTGATGGACCTGAAGGGATTCAAGTCCATCAACGACCGGCTCGGCCACCCGGTCGGCGACAGCGTGCTCGTCCGCACGGCGCGCGTGATCCGCGAGTCGCTGCGCGCGGTGGACGCAGGCTGCCGCTGGGGAGGCGACGAATTCGTGCTGGCGCTGCCGAACACCGACATGTTCTCCGCTCTCGCCGTGGCCGAGCGCGTGCGCGAGAAGATCGCCGCCATGGCGTTGCCGTCCCGCGGCGGCCTCGTCCTCGACCTGCACTACGGCGTGGCGTCCTACCCGCACGACGGCAAGAGCACGGACTTTCTGCTGAAGATCGCCGACCTGCGGCTCTACCAGTGCCGCTCCCAGTCCACGTTCGCCGCGAGCGCGCAGCGGCTCCATCCGCGTTTTGCTCCCGAGGACATGAGCGTGCGCGTCGAGGAGAAGGGCCGCGGCGAGGCGTGGATCGCTCCGGTCGTGGACGTCTCTTTCGGCGGCCTCGCCTTCCGCGCCCGGAGGCGGGACAAGTGGCCGCCCCGCTGGAAGGCCGAGATCCTCCAGAAGCACGATCCCGAAAAGCATCCGATCCGCCTGCGGCCGATGCATTGGGCTCCCCTGCCCGGAGGCGCCGTGCGCGTGGGCTGCGCCTATGCGTGACGCGGCCCGCCGCGTCCTGACCGCGCCGTGCGGGGAGCGCGGGTGAGTCGCCCGGCCTTCGCCGCTCACCGCGCCGCCGCTTCCGGCCTCTTCACCCTCTTCACCCTGATCGCGATTTCCCTGGGGTTGGGAGATCCGCGCCTGCTGGCCCTGGCGATGGGAGGGGCTCTCGCCTCGCTGCTTCTCCTGACGCGCGAGCCGGTGCGAGAATCGCTCGCCGCGTTCGCGGCCCCGCTGGCGATCGTCGTGGACCTGGCCCTGCTCTTCTGCGCCATGTCGCTGACGGGCGGCGTCTTCTCGCCCTACGCCCTCCTGCTGCCGACGGGTGTCGCCCTCTCGTGGCACTGCGAGGGCAAGGCCGCCGCGCGCTTCTTCGCGGTCGCCTCCCTCTTCGGCTGCGCGGCCCTCGTGACGCTCGGCCACGTTTCCGTATCGGGCGCCGTCCATCTCTTCCCCATCGTCGGCGTCGCGCTCGCCG
>DATMNJ010000129.1:0-18280 GCA_035569175.1 Thermoanaerobaculia bacterium
CCTATTTTCAGCAGAAGACACCGGCGTCCTACACGGAGGCCCGGTACCGCTACCGCGACTACCTCAACCGCTACCCGGGAGCCACCAACCGCGACTACGCCCGCTACCAGTTCGCCTTCTGCTACGACAAGGAGCACGAGCGGCCGGACCGGGACCAGACGGCCACGCGGGAGGCGATCGAGCAGTACCGGGCCCTCATCCGGGAGTTCCCCGATTCGGGTTATGCCGGCGCGGCGCGGGAGAGGATCCGCCGGCTGACGGACCTGCTGGCCGAGCACGATTTCGGAGTGGGGTACTTCTACCTGCGCAAGGGCTCGACGGCGGCCGCCCTCTCGCGCTTCATCCAGGTCGAACAGAAGTACCCGGACTATGCCTCGAGGGACAAGCTCTACTACTACCAGGCGGTCGCCCTTCAGCGGCTGGGCCGGATGGATGAGGCCCGCAGCTACTTCGGGAAGGTGGTGGAGGAGTTTCCCCAGAGCGAGTACGCCGGGAAGTCCAAGTCCCAGATCGGAAAAAAAACGGGTGAAAAGGCCCCTACGACGGCCGCGGTGGTTGACACACGGCCTCAAAGCCAGTAAATTTTAGGCTAGTAACCGCGAATATCCGTATTTTTTAAGGAGTCGCCATGCGTCTCCCCGTTCGCATTGCCGGCCAAATGGGCCTCCTCCTGACGGCGGGAGCGGTCGCCCTCTACGCCCAGCAGCCTCCGCTGACCGGCGGAGGTCTCGCGACCCAGCCGCAGGGGATCACCCGAATCGAAGCCGCGGCCCGCCAGACGACCGAAGCGGCTCCCCAGCCCCTCGGTTACGAGGACGAGGTCTCCTGCTTCGGCTACCTCGGGCCGCTCAGCGAGCAGTTCGTCGCCAAGGTCATCGACGCCGAAAACGTCGCCGAGCAGGAGGACTTCACCGACCACAACCTCCTGTACCTGGACGGTGGTTACGACAAGGGCATCAAGCCGGGGGACGAATTCTGGATCGTGACCCCGGGCGATCCGGTCGTTCATCCGATCTCGGGCGCGACAATCGGACGTTTCTACCAGTACCGGGGACGGGCCCTCGCCCTCTGCATCGAGGGGCGTACGGCGATCGTCCGGGTGACGCTCGCCTGCACCGACATCCCCCTGGGCTCCTTCCTCAAGGCCTACGAGCCCGTCCCGATCCCGCTCGGACGCCGCCTGCCCACGGAGACGGTTTGCGACCCGCCGAATGGGAAGGGAAAAGGCCGAATCGTCATGACCCGCGACGGCGTCGTCACGATCGGCACCGGCACCGACGTGGTCATCGACATGGGGGTGGCCGAGGGGCTTCAACCCGGCGACCAGCTGTCGATTTTCCGGTACGCCTCCGGGTCGGACTACGGGTTGCGTCCCCAGGGGTCCTATTGGGCATACAAGCCGCCCCCCGCAGGCGTGACGGTTCCGCGGACGTATCTCGGAGATCTTGCGATCCTGTACGTCGGCGACCGTTGGGCGGCCGCCCGCGTCATCGACTCGAGCAGGCTGATCGAGGTCGGCGACCAGGTTGAGTTGAAGTAGGGCCGGTTCCAGCTTTCCCCCGAAAAAATACGGAGAGGCGCTCGGCGCCTCTTCTTTTTTTTGGCGACCGGCGCTGGCACGGAAAATCCTTCTCGGGGGAAGACCTCCGCCGTCGGGCGGCCTTCACGCGCACTATCGCTTGCCCTTACCCTTTGCTAAGATCGCGCCTCTTCCGATTCGAATCTGTTGATTTTGGGGGAGGCATCGTGAATCTGGATGGGCAGCTCCAGGAAATCATCGACGAACTTCTGGCGCACGGAATCTCCCTCGATCTCGCGAAAAAGGAGTTCGAGAAGAAGTACATCGTCGGAGCGGTGAAGCGCTCGTCGGGCAATCTCGGACGCGCCGCGAGCTCCCTCGGAATACATCGCAACACGCTGCGCAACAAGGTTGGCATCCTCAACATCCGTTTGCCGCGCGAAAAACTCCGCGTCGCGCCGGAGATCCAGATCCCCAAGAAGAAGTGACGCGAGGGATCCCTCGCGTCGAAAAAAAGGCCGCTCGTCGAGCGGCCTTTCCATTTTGTCCTGAGCGGTCCGCGTCGAGCGACCCGCCGGCGGCGTCGTGGACTACGGTTTCGGTTTCTTGTCGTCGGGCTCGTCGCCCTTGACCGAGTCCTTGAAGTTTCGCAGGCCTTCGCCGAGGCCCTTGCCGAGCTGCGGGAGCTTGTTCGCGCCGAAGATGATGATCACGATCAAAAGGATGACGAGAAGCTCCGGAAGACCGAGTGAGCCGAACATCGTTATCTCCTTCGTGAGTACTTCCCGGCCGTCCCAACCCCCAACCCGGGAGCGCTCAATAGTTTAGCAGACTGGCGCGGGACGCGACGCGAGGACTTCCGCGAAGCGCCGGTCCGCCGGGCCGTTTCCGAGCAGGCGGCGGACGAGGGCGATCTCGCCGGGCAGGTAGCGGCGGTACGTGTCGCCCTTGCCGAGCGCGACCGCGCGGGCGAAGGTGCCGCAGACCTTCCACGCCCTCTGCAGCAGGACCCGGTCCAGCCGCTCCGAGAAGGCGCGGGACTCCAGGCCGCGCCTGGCGGTGAATCGGGCGATCACGTTCGACGCCTGCGCCGCGTCCATCCAGTCGAGAGTCGTTCGCTCCCAGAGGAGGGAAGCGAGGTCGTAGGAGTCCGGGCCGCGGCGCAGATCCTGGAAATCGATGACGGCGACGCCGCTGCCGATCGGAAAGAGATTGTTTCCGTGGAAGTCGCGGTGACAGAGCGCGGCGGGGTGCTCGAGAATCTCGCCCACGAGGGCATCGGCCCAGGTGTCGTGGGCCTCGCGCTCGGCCGGGGAGAGAGGTCGCGTTTCGAGGATGTCGAAGACGGCCTCGCGCGCGAGGTCGAGCTCGCGGCGAAAGAGCGCGGCGTCGAAGGCCGGGTTGAGTCCGGGATCGGGGAGCTCCGCGATCGCGGCGGCCGCGTCGGCGGCGCGCGCGAGCCAGCCCGCGCGCTCGGCCGGTCTGGTCACGCAGAGGGTCGCGAGGTCTTCGTGCCCGAGGTCTTCGACGATCTGGTTGCCCGCCCCGTCGTCGGCGAGGAGGGCGGGCACGCGCACCGCGGCGCCGAGGAGCGAGCGTGCAGCGGACCAGCGGTGCCGCGAGCCGTCCTCGTCGGGAGGGTAGACGACGCCGATCGCCGTGCGCGCGTCGGGCAGGTGCAGCCGGAAATAGCGGCGCCGCCCGACGTCGCCGGCCAGGGCCTCGACGGAGAGCGGCGCGAGAGGGGTCCGACGGGCGAGCTCTGCGAGGCCGGCGGCGTCGGAGGGAAACAGGCGAATCCCTAGCTCGTGCTCTTTGCCTGGGAGAGCAGGACCTTCTTGATGTGGACGGGCGTGTTGGGGCGATCGTTGGCGCCGCGCGGCACGTTGGCGATCTTGTCCGCCACTTCCATTCCCGAGATCACCTCGCCGAAGGCCGAGTACTGGCCGTCGAGGAAGTTCGAATCCTTGACGACGATGAAGAACTGCGAGGACGCGGAGTTCGGGTCCTGGGAGCGGGCCATCGAGACGATGCCGCGCTTGTGCGGCGTGTCGTTGAACTCGGCCTTGACCTTGGTCTCGCTGCCGCCCGTGCCGTAGGGATGCGAGGCGTCCTCGGGCTTCTTCGTGTTCGGGTCGCCGCCCTGGATCATGAAGCCGGGGATCACGCGGTGGAACAGCGTGCCGTCGTAGAACCCCTTGGCGGACAGGTCGATGAAGTTCTCGACGTGCTTGGGGGCCTTGTCGTAGAAGAACTTGATCTGGATGTCCCCCAGATCCGTCTGCAGCGTGGCGATCGTGTTGGCGTAGTCGCGGGCCACTTTCTTACCCTTTCCTTTCGCCGCCTGCGCGGCCGCGAGCGGCAGGGCAAAGGCGAGCATCAGAGCGATGACGGTGTGCTTTTTCACTTCGGCTCCTTTCCGAACCGGCGAACGATAGCATGGGGTCAGGTCTCTCAAATTGCTCCTTTTCCAGGTCGCCCTTCGAGGGAAAGGGCTCTTTGAGAGACCTGACCCCATAGAATGTCAGCGTGTATACGGCCCTTGCGCGCGCGATCCTCGACGACACGAATCGGCTGCGGGCTGGACGGGACGTCGCGCGCCTCCGGGACCGGCACCCGCGGGCGTCCCGGGACGAGCTCGCCTCGCGGGTGATCCGCCGGGCGGCGCTGCAGTGCGCGGCGGCCGGCGGCTTGCTGGCGGGACCGGGGGCCTTCTTCGGCGCCATTCCGTTCGGCGCCGACCTGGCCTACCAGGCCGTCACGCTGAACCGCCTCGTCCTGTCCCTGGCCGCGATCTACGGCGAAGACGCGGGTGGTCGGAGTCGCGCGACCGGCATCGCGGCAGGCTTCTCGACCGGGCTCGGGTCGGAACTGGCGCGGCAGGCGCTCGTGCGCGTCCTTGCGCGCGCCCTTCCCCGACGCCCGGGCGTCCGGACGCTCGTGGGCGCGCTCGCGGGTGGCGCCCTCGGCTACGCCGCGGCCATCGCCGTCGGACGGTTCGCGCAGGACCTGTTCGGCAGACGGCGGCTGCTCGCGCGCCTGATGCGATGAGGGGACATCGGCCCGACGTCATCATCGTCGGAGGCGGCCTCATCGGCTGCGCCCTCGCCGCGGAGCTGGCCGCGCGCGGCCGCGCCGTCACCGTCATCGAGCGCGCCGAGCCGGGCGCCGAAGCCTCCGGCGCCGCCGCCGGAATGCTGGCGCCCCAGTCGGAGGCCCGCACTCGGGACGCCTTCTTCGATCTCACCATCGAGAGCCGCGACCTGTATCCGGCCTGGGTGCGGGGGCTCGTCGAGGAGACCGGGGTGGACGTCGGTTACCGGAAGACCGGCCTGCTCCACTGCCGCCTCGAGGGCGAGGCGGCAGTGGCCCGCGCCGAGCCCTTCGCGTGGCAGCGGGCGGCGGGTCTTTCGGTCATCGAACGGCAGCGGGAGGATCTCGCGGCCCAAGCCGGCGGCCGGCTGTCCCCGAGGATTCGCGACGCAGTCTTCTTTCCCGACGAGGCGGTCGTGGACCCGCGCCGGCTGACGCGCGCGGCCTGGCTCGCGGCAGTGCGCCGGGGTGCGATCGTGCAGACGGGGACGTCCGTCCTCGGATTCCGGATCGAGGACGGGGTCTGCCGCGGTGTGGAAACCGAGGCCGGACCAATCGACGCGGCAACGACCGTGGACGCCGCGGGCGCGTGGGCCGCCTTCGGCGGGCGGCTGCCGGTGCCTCTGCCGGTCGAGCCGGTTCGCGGCCAGATCGTCGCGCTGTGCCTGTCGGAGCCCCTCGAGACGATCGTCGCCTCGGACGAGGTTTACCTCGTGCCGCGGCCGGACGGAACGGTTCTCCTCGGCTCGACGGCCGAGCGCGTGGGGTTCCGAAAGGCCGTGACGGCCGAAGCCGTGGCGCATCTCATCGGCGCCGCCGCGCGCCTGGTTCCAGGCCTCGGGTCGGCGCGTTTCGTCTCGGCCTGGTCGGGGCTTCGTCCGGGCACCCCCGATGGCCTCCCCGTCCTCGGAGCGAGTCCGGTGCGGGGCCTCTTTTTCGCGGCGGGGCATTTTCGCAACGGAATTCTGCTCGCCCCCGTAACCGCCCGCTTGCTCGCCGACCTCCTGACGAGCGGCCCGAGCCGGGACCTCTCGCCCTTCTCGATCGAGCGCTTCGCGCCCGCCCTGCAGACGGCGTGACCGGACGGGACACGGTCCGGCCCCGCGATTTCAGCTAGAATCGGACCAAGAGGCCCGGTTCGCTTCCGTCGCTGTTGGCGGGCACGGAGCGCGGGACCTGGGAAGGGACAGACGCCAACATGAGAAGAGCGGTGTATTCCGGCATCCGGCACGCTGCCGATTCGCTCTGGAGCCTCGCGCGGGCGATCGACCGGCGGTTTGCCGAGAGGTCGTTCCAGCCGAAATGGGCGCCGGCGCCCCTGCTCAAGCAACGCGAGCGGACGTTTCCGCCCCTCGGCTTCCCGCGCAAGACCGACTCGCTCTGTCCCCGCTGCGTCTCCGAGGTCCGCGCCCAGATTCTCTCCGGAGAGGCCGACTGGAAGGTTCTGATCGAAGGCAAGCCCGGCGAGATCCCGGCGGAGATCGTCGAGGAGGACGGCCGGATCCTCATGAGAAAGGACTGCCCGAAGCACGGCCGCTTCGAGGACGTGATGTCCACGGACCCCGCCTTTTTCAAGCGGCTCGAGTCGATGTACCCGGGGCGTGACTTCGTCATCCCGAAGGATGGGCTGCACGAGCACGGGACCTCGTCGATCAAATACGGCCGCGGCGCCGTCCTGACGATCGATCTGACCAACCGCTGCAACATGATGTGCGACCCGTGCTTCATGGACGCCAACCAGGTCGGCTACGTGCACGAGCTCGAGTGGGAGGAGGTCCAGAAGCTCCTCGACGATGCGGCCTCCATCAAGCCCCGCCGCCAGCTCTCCGTCCAGTTCTCCGGTGGCGAGCCGACGCTCTCGCCGCACTTTCTCCCGGCGATCCGGCACGCGCGAAAGCTCGGCTACTTCTCGGTGCAGTGCGCGACCAACGGCATCCGCTTCGCCCAGGACGAGACCTTCGCGAAGGACGCGGCGGAGGCCGGCCTGCGCTTTGCGTACCTGCAGTTCGACGGCGTCGGCAACGAGGCCAATCAGCACCGCAAGGTGGGCAACCTCTATGACGTCAAGCTCCGGGCGATCGAAAACCTCAAGAAATACGCCATCGACGTCACGCTCGTCGTGACGATCGTGAACAGCGTGAACAACGACCAGGTCGGCGGCATCCTGAAGTTCGCCATCGACAACATCGACAAGGTCAACACCGTCGCCTTCCAGCCGGTGTCGTTCACGGGCCGAGACGAGGACATCGACGATGCCACGCGCAAGAGACAGCGCTACACGCTGTCGGACCTCGCGCACGACGTGAAGGACCAGGCGGGGATCGGTGAGGTGATGCGCGACTGGTACCCGCTCTCGGCCTCGGGCCCCTTCTCGGACCTGAAGGACCTTCTCGGCGGCCTCGAATCGGAGTGGGGCTCGTTCAAGTGCGGCTGCCACCCCAACTGCGGCATCGGCACGATGATGCTCGTCGAGGAGAAGACGCGCAAAGCCGTGACCGTCCCCTCGATCCTGAACGTGGACCAGATGCTCACGGACATCAAGGCCATCACGGATTCGGGCCGGCGCAAGACGTGGACCGCCATCCAGGTCGGTCTCTCGATCCTGCGCAACCTGCGTCCCGAGGGCATCCCGGCGGGCCTCACGCCCTGGAAGCTCGCCAAGATCATGGACGGCCACACGGGCGGCAAGCTCGGCTTCGCCGAGACGAACCGCTATCCCTGGCGCGTTTTCTTCATCGGCGGCATGTGGTTCCAGGATCTCTTCAACTACGACTTTCGCCGCACCGAGATGTGCATCATTCCGTACGCCACGCAGATGGGAGAGATCTCCTTCTGCGCGTACAACACGGGCGTGGGCTGGCGCAAGATCATCGAGGAGATGTTCCAGACCGCCTCGCTGGCGGAGTGGTACAAGAAGAACGGCCGGCACGAGGTCTATGCGCGCGGTCGCAGCGTGCCGCTGCCGGTGCTGCCCGGGCAGACCGTGCCGGCGATGCCGTCGGCGCCGCGCCCGACGATGCCTCCGGCTCTCGGCACGCTGCCCGTGTACAGCTCGCGCGGCGTCTGACCTGGTCTGTTAGCCCCGTCGCCCCCAACGGGCTTCGCTCGCCGGAGCCGGGCCGGGGCGCGACGGCGCGGGCCCGCGCGGCGGGCTCGATGCGGGCCCGTGGGGTCGCGCACCCGAAGGGGGTCTGGCGCCGTCTCTCCTCGGTGAGCCCTTCGTCCTCTGCGCCGCCTCGTGCGCGAAGCGCCGCTCGGCCTTCTCGCGCGCCCTCTTGCGTTCATCGGCCTTGCGGGCCCGGATCGCGGCGATCCGCTCGGCGATGGGAACCTCGAACCGCTCGGCGGGCGCCTTGGTGTAGTCGAACCCCGGCACGGTGATGCGCGGCAGGCGCTTGCCGATCTCGCGCTCGATCTGGGCGAGGTCGGTCGCTTCCTCGGGGGAGACGAAGGTGAAGGCGTCGCCGGTCATCTCGGCGCGCGCGGTGCGTCCCACGCGGTGGATGTAGTCCTCGGGGACGTTCGGGACGTCGAAGTTGATGACGTGGGAGAGCGCCTCGACGTCGATGCCCCGGGCGGCGATGTCGGTCGCGACGAGGACGCGGTGGCGTCCGTCCTTGAACCCCGCGAGGGCCTGGGTGCGCTGCGCCTGGGTGCGGTTGCCGTGGATGCGTTCGCAGGAGATGCCCTTTTTCAGGAGCGTCTCGGCGAGGCGATTGGCGCGGTGCTTGGTCCGCGTGAAGACGAGCACGTTCTTGATGTCGCCGCGCTTCAAGAGCTCGATCAGCAGCGAGGCCTTCAGGTTCTGCGAAACGGGATAGACCGCCTGCGTGATCCCGATGGCGGGAGCCGCCTTGCGTTCCTGGTTGACCGTGAACGGGTTCTTCAGCATCTCGCGCGTCAGCTGCGCGATCGGCGGCGGCATGGTGGCCGAGAAGAAGAGCGTCTGGCGCTTGGGAGGCAGGTGTCTGAGAACGCGGCGGATGTCCGGAAGGAATCCCATGTCGAGCATCCGGTCCGCCTCGTCGAGCACGAGGATCTCGAGGTGGTCGAGCTTCGCGTAGGGCGACCGGAAGTGGTCGAGCAGGCGGCCCGGCGTGGCGACGATGACGTCGGCGCCGGTGCGGAAGGCGTGCTCCTGCGGCCCCATCGCGACGCCGCCGAACACGGAGGCCGACGAGAGAGCCGTGTGGACGGTCAGCTCCTTTGCGTGCTCCTGGATCTGCGCGGCGAGCTCGCGCGTGGGCGTGAGAATCAGGGCCCGCGTGACGCCGCGCTTCTTGCCGATCAGGTGGTGCAGGATCGGCAGCAGGAATGCCGCGGTCTTGCCGCTGCCCGTCATGGCGCAGGCGAGCACGTCGCGGCCCTCCATGGCCGGCGGGATGGCGTCGGTCTGGATGGGCGTGGGGCGCGTGAAGCCCATCTCTTTGACGCCGCGCAGCAGGTCGGGATGAAGGCCAAACTGGGAGAAAGGCAAGGAAATCCTCCTCGAGGAAAACGTCCGGCAGGTTTTTCTTTTGGGAACGGAGGATTCGCCGGCGAGGCCTACGTTCGTGGTGCGGGCGGCCTTGAGGGCCGGCCACGAGAGGGCGAAGGATGGCACAGGCCTCGCGGAAACGCAACTCGGGGTCCCGGCGCCCGACGGCGCGGCGGGCCTGGAAATCGGGTCAGCCCTTCACCCGGAGCCCCTTCGTTGCGAGCAGCTCGCGAAGCCGCTCTCGCTGGTCGCCCTGCAATTCGATCCAGGTTTCGCCCGTGGCGCCGCCCGTGCCGCAGGCCTTCTTGAGATGCCGGCACAGATCGTCGAGGTACTCGTGGTTGGCCGGCAGACCGTCCACGACGGTGACGTGCTTGCCCGAGGCGCGGTTCTCGAGCCGGAGTCTCGCCGTGACCGTCTCCGGCACCCGCTGCGCCCCCGCCGAAAGCCGGGCCGCGCAGCGGCAGTCCGCCGCGGGCCAGCCGCACTTCGGGCAGACCCGTCCCTTGTCGCTCGAGTAGACGACGCGGCCGGCCGGGGCCACTCAGGCGCCGCTCTGCGCGCCGAAGAGGGCGAGCAGGTCCTTGCCGTATGCCGCGAGCTTGGCCGGACCGATGCCCGGGATTTCCGAGAGCGCGTCGAGCGTCGACGGGCGGGCCGCGGCCAGCGCGGCCAGCGTGCGGTCGTGGAAGACGACGTAGGCCGGAACGGCGCGCCGGGCGGCTTCCGCTCGGCGCCACTCCCTGAGCGCCTCGAGGGAAACCGGATCGGCGGTCTTCGTCGCCTCTGCGGATTTTGCCGCCGCCTTCTTCCGCCGCGCTTTCGGGCGCGCGGTCTCGGGCAGCGTGAGCGCCACCGCGGTCGTGCGGCCGGCCATCACGTCGCGCCCCGCCCGCGTCAACGAGAGCGTTCGGTAGACGTCATCCGAGGCCGTGAGGAGGCCGCCTCCCTGCGCCGCGTCGATCCAGGCCGTGACGGCCGCCGGGCTCTCGCCCCCGAGGATCCCGGTCGTCGAGAGCCGGGCCAGGGGCTCCGGCAGGCCCTCGAGGTTCCCGGTCAGCATCGCGACGATCTTGCGCGTGCCCCAGCGCTCGCCGCCCCGCGCGACGCCGGAGAGGATCTTGCGAAGCCGCAGCAGGTCGTCCTCCGAGAGGTCGCGCCGGCGCGCGCAGTTGCCGCAGAAGCCGCAGGCGGGGGCCGTGTCACGCTCTCCGAAGTAGCCGAGAATCGTCGCGCGGTAGCACCCGGAGGAGTCGGCGTAGGCGATCATCCGGGCGAGCTTGCGGTGGTCGAGGTCGCGCTTGCGGTCCCGCTCGATCGCGTCGCCGCCGCGGCCCGGGGCATCGTCGCTCTGCTCGATCAGGAACTCGCGCGTCCGCACGTCCACGTAGTTCCAGAGGAGCGTGGCGCCGGCCCGGCGCCCGTCGCGCCCGCCGCGGCCGATCTCCTGGTAGTAGGCCTCGAGCGAGCCGGGGAGCTCGAAATGCACGACGGCCTCGACGTCGGGGCGGTCGATGCCCATGCCGAAGGCATTGGTCGCGCACACGATCGGCAGCGAGCCGTCGGCGAACCGGTTCTGCACGCGCGTGCGCCCGGCCTCGTCCATTCCGGCGTGGTACGCCTCGGCGTCGAGGCCGGCCGCCCGCAGCGCCTCGGCCGCGCGCGCCGCCGTCTTGCGGGTGGCGGCGTAGACCAGCGCCCGCCGCCGGCCGACCAGCTCGGGCAACAACGTCCTCTTCTCGATCTCGCCCGAGACCTTGCGGACGTCGAGAAAGAGGTTCGGCCGATCGAATCCGGCGACGAAGACGTCGGGCTCCCGTAGGCCGAGCAGGCTCACGATGTCGTCGCGCACTTCCGGCGTGGCCGTCGCCGTGAACGCCAGGATCGGCGGCCGCCCCGCGGTGCCATCGGCCCTCCGACAGCTCTCGGAGGCCTGCGCGAGGACGCGGTAGTCCGGCCGGAAATCGTGGCCCCACTCCGACACGCAGTGCGCCTCGTCCACGGCAAAGCGGGCGATCGGCGTCTCTGCGAGCAGCCGCCGGAAGGCCTCGGACCCGAACCGCTCGGGGGCGACGTAGAGCAGGCGCAGCCGCCCGGCTCGCATCGCGGCCTCGGCTTCCCGGCGAGCCGCCGGTGAAGCGAGGGAGTGGAGCGCCGCGGCAGGGATGCCCTTGCGGGTCAGCTCGTCGACCTGGTCCTTCATCAGGGCGATCAGCGGCGACACGACCAGGGTGGGCCCCTCGAGCAGGAGCGCCGGGAGCTGGTAGCCGATCGACTTGCCCGAGCCCGTCGGCATCACCGCGAGCAGGTCCCGGCCCGCGAGCGCCGCGCGCACGATGTCCTCCTGGCCGGGGCGGAAGGACCCGTGTCCGAAGTGGCTCTGGAGGACGGTGCGGGGCTCCACGGACGGCATTATCGTCCTAAGATGCGAGTGACAAGTCCCCCCGACTCGGTATAGGCTCCGCGATTCTCATGACCGCCAGCGACCCGACACTCGAACCCGCCCGCCGCGCCGACCGGCGCGCGATTGCGATCGTGGCGCACGTCGACCACGGGAAGACGACGCTCGTCGACGCCCTGCTCAAGCAGTGCGGGACGTTCCGCGTCGGCCAGCACGTGGACGAGCTCGTCATGGACTCGGGCGAGCTCGAGAAAGAGCGCGGCATCACGATTCTCGCCAAGAACACCTCGGTCCACTACAAGGACGTGATCGTCAACATCGTGGACACGCCGGGCCACCGGGATTTCGGCTCGGAGGTGGAGCGGATCCTGTCGATGGTCGAAGGCGTGCTCCTGCTCGTGGACGCCTCGGAGGGCCCGCTGCCGCAGACACGCTTCGTCCTGAAGAAGGCGCTGGAAGGCGGCAAGCGGCCCATCGTCCTGATCAACAAGATCGATCGCGCCGACGCTCGGACGATGGAAGTCGAAGCCGAAATCCACGATCTCTTCCTCTCCCTGGCCACCGAGGAGCATCACCTCGAGTTCGAGGTCCTGTACGGCTCGGGCCGTCTCGGCTACGTCTCGCGCGACCCGAACGCCACGTCGGGCGATCTGACGCCCCTGCTCGACGCGATCCTCGAGCACATCCCGGCCCCGATCATCGGCGACGCTCCCTACAAGATGATTGTCGCCAACATCGACTACTCGGACTATCTCGGCCGCCTCGCGGTGGGCCGGATCTTCTCGGGCACCGTGTCCAAGGCGATCGAGCTGGCGGCCGTGCGGCCGGACGGCTCGATCGTCGAGAAGGGCAAGGCCGGGAAGATCTACATGTTCGAGGGGATCGTCCGGGTCGAGGTGGCCGAGGCCTCGGCCGGCGACATCATCGTGCTGTCGGGCTTTCCGGACATCGAGATCGGCCAGACGATCCTCGACCTGGCGGACCCGACGCCGCTCTCCGGCATCCGCGTGGACGAGCCGACGCTCTCCATGGAGTTCCGGATCAACGACTCGCCGATGTCGGGCCTGTCCGGCAAGTACGTCACGAGCCGCCACTTGCTCGAGCGCCTCGAGAAGGAGCTCGAGAAGAACGTCGGCCTCCGCATGGACCGGATGCGGGAAACGGACTCGTTCCTGGTGCTCGGGCGCGGTGAGCTGTCGCTCGCGATCCTCGCGGAGACCATGCGCCGCGAAGGCTACGAGTTTTCGCTCGGCCGGCCCCAGGTGATTTTCCGGCGAGCCGAGAATGGGGAGCTCCTCGAGCCGTACGAGGAGCTCGTCATCGACTGCGCCGAGGAATTCACGGGAGCGGTCATCTCCGCGGTGGGCGAGCGCAAGGGCGAGATGAAGCACATGGGCAAGCATGGGGATCGCGTGCGCCTCGAGTTCACCATTCCGTCGCGGGGCCTCCTGGGCTTTCGCCTCGAGTTCCTGACGTTGACCAAGGGCACGGCGCTCATGAATCACCTCTTCGACCAGTACGGCCCGCACCGCGGGCCGCTGCCGAACCGGACGAAGGGCGCCATGATCGCCAAGGAGGGCGGGGACGTGACGGGATTCGCCCTCGATCGCCTCGCCGACCGCGGCATCTTCTTCGTGAAGCCGGGCGACAAGGTCTACGCCGGGCAGATCGTGGGCGAGCAGGTCAAGGACAGCGACATGGTCATCCAGCCGTGCGAGAAAAAGCACCTGACCAACATGCGCGCGTCCGGCTCCGACTTCGCCATCAAGCTCACGCCCGCCCGCGAGCTCAACATCGAGCAGGCGATCGAGTGGATCAACGACGACGAGCTCGTCGAGGTGGTCCCGGCCGCCATCCGGGTCCGTAAGCGGACGCTCGACCACAGCCACCGGAAGGTGAAAGCGAAAACGGCCGGCTAGGCCGGCCGCCGTTCGCTTCCTCCTCGAGGGGGAAGCCCGAAGGACCCTTCCTTCGTCCGCCGGTTTCCTTCTTCGCCGGCTCTGGCCTCAGGGCTCGAGGCCGTGACGCGCAAGATCGGACCGGCCGCGCCAGATTGAGGCGGGTCAGGACAGGTCTACTGAAGATGGAAGGTCTTCGTGATGAACACCGCCATCTGGCCGCGCGTGACCGGGCTCGAAGGGCAATAGTCACCGGCGCCGCAGCCGCCGGTGATGCCTTCCCCGGCCAGGCGCTCGATCCAGTCCGCGAAGGCCGACGGGCAGGAAACGTCGGGAAAGAGGCCGGCGCATCCGGGCGGGACATATCCCCCGCCGTGCTCCGCCTTGAGCAGGAAGACCGCCATCTGGTCGCGCCGGACCGCGCTGGAAGGGCAGTAATCGCCGCCCCCGCAGCCTCCCGTGATGCCCTCCGCGGCGAGCGCCTCGATCCAGGCGGCGGCGAAGGAGCCGGCCGCCACGTCGCCGAAGACGGTGCCGGTCGCCGGAGGCGGCGTGAACGCCGTGCCGTGTTCGGCCCGTAGCAGGAAGACGGCCATCTGAGCCCGCGTCACCGGTGCCGCGGGGCAGTAGTCGCCGCTCCCACACCCGGCGGTCACCGACGCGCGCACGAGCGCCTCGACGTAGGCGTGGAAGAGATGAGACGGCGGGACGTCGAGATAGTCCGCCAGCCAGGCCCGCGAAATTCGTCCGAAGCGGCCGTCGGCAGGCGAGGTGACGACGACGTCGTCGAGCGTTCCGGGCGCCAGGGCCGGCACCGTGAAGTCGACCGTGACGCCCGCAACCGAGACTCCCGACGCGGCCCGTCCTCCCACGATCACCGTGGCGTCGCTCGGAATGCCGGCCCCCGTCAGCGACACGGGTGTCCCTCCCGACGCGGGACCGGACGCGGGCGATAGGGCCGAAACGTCGAGCAGCGGATGCCCGACTCCGATCTCGCCGAGCTGGTCTTTTTCGAACTCGGTGAACCAGAGGTCGTTGTTGGGTCCGGCGGTGATGCCGTAGGGGCCGGAGACGGATGTGGGGATGAGGAACTCCGTGAGCGTGCCGCCGGTCGAGATGCGGCCGATCTTGTTGCCGTCGAACTCCGGGAACCAGAGATTGCCGTCGGGGCCGGAGGCGATGCCGAAGACGCGCGTGGATGTGGGCAGTGGAAACTCGGTGATGGTGCCGTCGGTCGAGACGCGTCCGACCTTGTGGCCGGTGTTTTCGACGAACCAGAGGTTGCCGTCGGGGCCGGCGGTGATGTCCTCGGGAGAGGCGGCGGCCGTGGGGATGGGGAACTCGGTGAAGGTGCCGGCCGGGGTCAGCCGGCCGATCTTGTTCTTGGCGTACTCGGTGAACCAGAGGTTGCCGTCGGGTCCCGAGGCAATGAACATGGGCATGGAGTTGGTCGAGGGGACGGGGAACTCTGCGACGGTGCCGCCGGTCGAGATGCGGCCGATCTTGTTGGCGTTGTTTTCGGAGAACCAGAGGGCGCCATCGGGGCCGGAGGCGGTGCCGTAGGGGCCGCTGGTGGCGGTCGGGATCGTGTACTCGGTAAAGGTGCCGGAGGTGGTGACGCGTCCGATCTGGTTCCCGCCGTTTTCGGTGAACCAGAGGGCGCCGTCGGGACCGGAGACGATGTCCTGGGGAGAGGAACCGAGCGTGGGAATCGGAAACTCCGTCACGACGCCCGAGGGCGTCATCCGCCCGATCCTGCCCACTAGCTCCGCAAACCACAGATTGCCATCCGGTCCCAGCGTCACCCCCTGCGCCAGCGCCACGTCCCCGATCGGATACTCGTGGTCGATCTGGGGCGGAGGTGTCCCGCCGATGACCAGCTGGCCGAGCTGGCTCTGGCTGAATTCCGTGAACCAGAGGTCGTTGTTGGGACCGGCGGTGATGCCGTAGGCGCCGGAGACGGCGGTCAGGATGAGGAACTCGCTGATCGTGCCGGCCGTCGTGATGCGGCCGATCTTGTTGTTGTCGAACTCCGGGAACCAGAGATTGCCGTCGGGACCTGAGGCGATGCTGAAAACGCGGGTCGGAACGGGCAGAGGGAACTCGGTGATCGTGCCGTCGGTCGTGATGCGTCCGATGTTGTGGCCCATGTTTTCGACGAACCAGAGATTGCCGTCGGGACCGGCGGCGATGCCTTCGGGCGAGGCGGCGGCCGTCGGGATGAGGAACTCGGTGAAGGTGCCGGCCGGGGTCAGCCGGCCGATCTGGTTCTTGCCGTTCTCGGTGAACCAGAGGTTCCCGTCGGATCCGGAGGCGATGAAGTGGGGCATGGAGTTGGCTGTGGGAACAAGGAACTCGGTGACGGCGCCGGAGGTGTCGATGCGGCCGATCTTGTTGGCGCCGCTTTCGGTGAACCAGAGCGCGCCATCGGGCCCCGAGGTGATGCCGAAGGGACTGCTCGAGGCGGTGAGGACAGGGTACTCGGTGAAGCCGCCGGAGGTCGTGACGCGGCCGATCTGGTTCTTGCCGGTTTCGGTGAACCAGAGGGCGCCATCGGATCCCGTGACGATGTCCTGGGGCTGGGACCCGAGGCTCGGAGTCGGAAACTCCGTCGCGACACCCGAGGGAGTCATGCGCCCGATCTTGCCCAGCAGGTCCGCAAACCAAAGATTCCCGTCCGGCCCCAGCGTCACCCCCTGCGCCAGCGCTACGTTCCCGATCGGATACTCGTTGACGCCCTGCGCTCGCAGGGACGCCGTCAGGCAAAGCACCGCCAGGGCGGCGACCGCCGCGGAGCGGACGACGCCGATGGCTCGGCACAGGGGTGCCCTCTGAACCCGGATCAGCATGTGCGGAGAATGCAAGTATAGGGCCGCGAGTTCGCCGAGGACGAAGGCGGCGAGCGGTGACGGGGATCACCGCCCGGATCCGACTCCCTCCGGAAGGTTGAACGACCCTCCCTAGGGGAGCCGAAGGGCCTTGACCAGGAACGCCGCCATTTGTCCCCGCGTGTTCGGGGACGAGGGACAGTAGGCCATCCCGCCGCAGCCCGCCGTCACGTTCTCCAGGTAAAGCTGCTCGATCCAGTCGGCGAAGAGGGAGGGGCAGGGGACGTCCGTGAAGAGCCCCGAACAAGGGGGCGGAAAGTAAGCGGGTCCGTGCACCGCCTTGAGCAGAAACGGGGCCATCTGATCGCGCCGCACCGCATCCAGCGGACAGAAGTTTCCTCCGCCGCATCCGCCCGTGATTCCTTCCGCGAACATGGCCTCGATCCAGTCGGCGAACGGCGACGGGCACGGCACGTCGGCGAAGATGCCCGGAGTGCACGGCGGCGGCGTGTAGCAGATGCCGTGCTCGGCCTTGAGAACGAAGACCGCCATCGCCTGCCGCTTGACGGAATCGGCGATCCCATAGAGGCCGCCTCCGACTCCGACCGTCACCTGACTCGCCACCAACTTGACGACGACGTCGTGGAATTGGTTCGCGGGCGGAACGTCGAGAAAATCGGCGATGTAGCCGTTGCGAAGCGTGCCCGAGACGCCGCCCGGATTGGTCACGACGACGTCGTGGGCGGTTCCGGGATCGAACGCCGGCATGTTCGCGGTGATCGTGTAGGGCGGCGTGACCGCGACATTCGACGGCGCCACACCGCTGACCGCCACGGTGGCGCCGGCCTCGAGGAGCTGCCCCGAAAAAGTGACGGCGCCGCCGCCTGCGGCGGGGCCCGAGCGCGGGGCGGTCGTCAGCAGGATGGTCTGAGCGAACTCGGACGTGTTGCCGAGGGGATCCGTCGCAAGGGCCGACACGCCCTGACCCGGCGCGAGCGGGGAGGGCAGCGGGAAGTCGATCGTGACGACGCCGGTGGCGTCGGTCGTGGCCTGGACCGAGCCGACGAGCTGTTCACCCTCGGAATACACGACGGGGAACGAGATACAGCTCGTGTTCGCGTAGAAGTCCACGTCGAAGGTCGTCGAAGGCGTGCTGCTCAGGACCGCGTGGGCGACGGTGGGCGGGCCGTAGTCGATGCCGGTGATCACGGGCGCGTTCTGACGCCCGTTGGGTCCGACGTCGCCGTCGCCGGGATCGGCCGGATGCGGCGGATCGAGTCCGAGCGCGATGGCCACGGGACGGTTGTCGTAAAAGCGGTTGCCGCGGGCCGTGATCGTGCCCACCGAACCCGACATGAGTAGCCCGGCCGGGTCGCTGAAGGTGCCGCCGCCGCCGTTGTGGGCGATGACGTTGCCTTCTCCCGGACCCATGCCCCCGAGGACTCCGGTGGGGGGGACCACCACGCTCGTGTCGATCGAGATTCCACTGCCGAGGTTGCCGAGGTTCGCGGTCTCCGACGGGTTGGTTCCGACGAAGTTGCCCTGGAAGACGGAGAACCTGCCGGCGAACCCCTCGGCAATGCTGCCGCCGATGACGTTGCCCTCGTTCGCCCCGGGGCCCCCGATCTGGACTCCCACCGGCGAAGTGCACACGATGCCGTTGCCGTTCGTGATCGCGTACGAAACGGTTGCGTCGGTGCCGATGAGATTGCCCTGGACCTTTCCCGCGACGTTTTGCTCGAGGTAGACGCCGGCCCCATTTCCGGAGATAAGGTTGCGGTCCGCGGGATCGGAGCCGCCGACGATGACCGTGATCGGCGGCTGCGAGCCGAGTGTACCGAGAGCGAGGACTCCAAATTCCTGCGGCGACCCGCCGTTGATCGGGGTTCCCGCTTGCGACGTGCCGAGAAAGTTGCCGGTGAGCGTCAGAGACCCGATCGTGTAGATCGCGCCTTGCACACAATGGTTGATCACCACGCCCTGGATGTGTCCGCCGTCGGCTTGATAAGACCAGCAGGGCGCCAGTGTGATGGCCGCTCCGTTGATCTCCACGTTCAGGACGGC
>DATMNJ010000130.1:0-9508 GCA_035569175.1 Thermoanaerobaculia bacterium
GTCTTCGCGGCGGCGGGCCTGGCCGCGGCCAACCCGGCGCTGCTCGCCCGCCGGACGCTGCTTCTGGCGGCCGGCGCCCGCCGGTTCGGGAAATGGTGGGGCCGCGACGTCCGGACGTTCGCCGCGTTTACGCGTGCGGCGGCGGTGGACCCCTCGCTCGAGGACGTCGTCCGGTCCTCGGAAGACGCCTCGCCGGTCCTGACCGTCGGATCCGCGGCGGCCTGGCTCGACGCCGGAGTCCGGCTCGAGAGCGAGGCGCTCGTCGAGAAATCGTTGACGGACGCGGAGGGGGTTCTCGCCACGAAGCTCTCGAAGTGGCGCGACGCGGCCTGCCGGCAGGCGATCAAGCCGCCCCAGCGGCGGCCGCTGCCCGAGGGATTCCTGCGCGGCGTGTCGTACGCGATGACCGGCACGCTCGACGAGGGCTACGCCGCGCCCGCATCGCTCGGGACGCTCCGGCACCTGAAGGAGCTCTCGGTCAACGCGATCTCGGTGATGCCCTATGGCTTCGTGAAGGAGTCCGCGGGCGGTCTGATCCTCTTCGTGCATCGCAGCCCCCTCGGGGAGACCGACGAGGGCATCCTGCGGGCGGTCACGGACGCGCGGTCGGTCGGAATGACGGCCATGGTCCAGCCGCAGCTCTGGGTGGGCGGGGGCGTGCCGGTCGGCGACATCGCGATGCCGGACGAAAAGACGTGGCGCGGCTGGTTCGACTCGTACCGCCGCTACCTGGTTCATCACGCGGTCGTCGCCGAGGCCTCGGGCGCGGCGCTCGTCTGTGTCGGGACGGAGCTCTCGAAGACCGAGGATCACGAGAAGGAGTGGCGCGACGTGATCGCCGCCGCACGCCTGGCGACGGGCGCTCCCCTCGTCTATGCGGCGAGCCTGGCCGCCGGCGCGCCGCGGGTCACCTTCTGGGACGTCCTCGACGCCATCGGCGTCGATTTCTACGATCCTCTCGTCAAGGCGGAGAAGGCGAACGACGCGGCGCTCGAAGAGGGCGCGCGGCGGGCGGCGCGTCCGGTCGCCGAGCTCGCCGCGCGCACGGACAAGCCGGTGATCTTCACCGAGGCCGGGTATGCTTCGGTCCGCGGGGCCTGGATGGCGCCGCGCGACGAAGACCCTCGCCGCGCGGCCGGCGGCGAGGACGCGGCCCGCGCGATGGCCGCCGTCTTTCGGGCTCTCGGCAGGGAGAGCTGGTGGAAGGGCGTGTACTGGTGGAAGGTCTCTTCGGACGGCAAGTCCGCCTCGCCCGGAGAGCGCGGTTCCAACCTCCTCGGCACCCCGGCGGAGAAGGCGATGTCCGATGGCTACCGCCGGATGTCCGCGCCGTGACCGGCCGTTGAGCGCCTCGGGCGCGCTCGTCGAGGCCGCGGTCGCCGCGGCAAGGTCCGGAGGCGAGGTCCTCGTCGCCAACTGGCGCAACCTCCCGCACGGCTCGGTCGAAGAGAAGACGAAGAACGACTTCGTCACCCACGCCGACCGCGAGAGCGAGGAGCGCATCGTCGCGGCGATTCGCGAGCGCTTTCCGGAGGATGCGTTTCTCGGCGAGGAGGGCGGCCGGCGCACGGGCCGCGAGGGCGCGCGCGTCTGGATCATCGATCCGCTGGACGGCACCTCCAACTTCGTCGCGGGCTTTCCGTTCTGGTGCATCTCGATCGCCGCGTGGGAGGGCGAGGAGCTCGTCGCGGCGGTCGTGTGGGACCCGTTGCGCGACGAGATGTACACGGCCGAGCGCGGCTCGGGCGCGTGGCGCAACGGGACGCGGCTCTCGGTCACGGGGCGCAAGGAGCTCGACGGCGCCTTCATCGCGACGGGATTTCCCTTCCGCAACCGGCACAAGATCGACTCGTACCTCGCGCTCTTCAAGGCCGTCTTCGCCCACGCGCGGGCGATCCGGCGCGCCGGATCCGCGGCCCTCGACCTCGCCTACGTCGCGGCGGGCGTGTTCGACGGGTTCTTCGAGTTTCGCCTCGCGCCGTGGGACATCGCCGCCGGCGCGCTCCTGATCGAGGAGGCGGGCGGCCGGCTCACCGACTTCGACGGCGGGAAGGGTTACCTCGAGCGGGGCAACGTCGTGGCGGGCTCGCCCGGCGTCGCCGAGGGCCTGCGCCGCGTCGCGAGCGGGATCATCTCCGAGCAGACGATCTAGGGGCGCGAGTCGCCCAGGCTCCTCCGGTACTCGCGGTCGAACGCCGCGAGCAGGCTCTCCTCCGTCGAGTACAGCCCCGGACGGTAGGCTCTCGAGGAGACCCCCTGCTGCGCGAGCTCGCACATGTGCCAGTCCTGCCGATTCGTGACGTCCCAGATTTCGACGCCGTCGGCCGGGTCGAACCCGGGTGTGGCCAGGGTCTCCGGGGCAAAGAGCCAGTCGCAGAGGACGCGCGTGCGGTCCGCGGCGAGCGGTTCGAGGCGCGTGGCCATGACGAGGTCGGGCTGGACCGTGAGAAGGGTGGCCGGAAACAGCGAGTAGTAGTAGACCCGCTGGCGCTCCTGCTCCGGCAGGTCGCCGAGGGGCGCCCCGCAGGGCCGGCCGCTCATGGTGAGGCTTCCGCCTTTCTCGTTGATGAGCATGTATCCGCCGAGGACCGGTCCGTCGCGCAGGTCGTTGGCGCCGCTGCGGTAGTGCGAAAGCTTCGCGAGCGCCGGGTGGACGGGGGGGCAGTGGTAGCACTCCGAGAAGTTCTGGAAGACGAGCTTCCAATTCGCGCGCACGTCGTACGCGATCGACCGCCCGGTCTCGAGCGCCGGCAGCCTCCACGGGGCAAAGCGGCCGAGAAGGGGACCGAGCGCCGCGTCGAGCGGCTCGGGCTCGGCGGAGAGATTGACGAACAGGAACCCCTCCCACTCGGCGAGGGCCGCCGGCACGAGCGGGTGGTCGGCCTTGTCGAACCACGGGACGTCGGCCATGTGGGGCGCGCCGATCAGGGCCCCGTCGAGACCGTACGTCCAGGCGTGGTACGGGCACTGAATTCCGCCCGCGAAGCGGCCGCTCTCGGCCTCGCAGACCCGCGTCCCGCGGTGACGGCAGACGTTGAAGAAGGCCCGCGCCTTTCCGTCGCGCCCGCGCACGAGGAGCAGGCTCTCGCTCCCGACGGCCGCAAGCCGGAAGTCGCCGGGCTCGCCGAGCGCATCGGCGCGCCCCACGCTCAGCCAGCGGCGCGCGAAGATCCGCTCTCCCTCGCGCGCGAAGATCTCGGCCGAGGTGTAGGACTCGCCCGCAAGCGTCATCGCCCGCTCCGCGAGCGAGTGTCCCTGGAATTCCATCGGCGACGAGCGTAATCCTCCCCGAGCGCGCGGGGCAAGGGGCGGGTCGGCCTGCTAGACTTCCGCCCAACGAGAAGGAGGGCTTCATGCGCCGTCGCTTCACCCGCCGGGACTTCGTCCGCACGTCCGCCGCCGCCGGCCTCGTCGCCGCGGCCCCCCGGGCCCTCGCGCAGAAGGCCGCGGCGGTCGTGACCGGGAGCGTGCGGCCGGTCGTCATCGCGTCGGCCAACGGGAACTGGTTCAAGAACGGCGGCAGCTTCACGTGCGTCGAGAAGGCCTGGATGCTGATGACCCAGGGCTCCGACGTCCTCGACGCTCTCATCGAGGGCGTCAACATCGTGGAGCTCGACCCCGAGGACTACAGCGTCGGCTATGGCGGCGTGCCGAACGCCGAAGGCGTCGTGCAGCTGGACTCCTCGTGCATGCACGGCCCGTTGAAGCGAGCGGGCGGCGTGGCGGCGCTCGAAGGCGTGCGGACGCCCTCGAAGGTGGCCCGCGAGGTCATGAACAAGACGGACCACCATCTGCTCGTCGGCAAGGGAGCCCAGACTTTCGCGCGCAACCTCGGCTTCAAGATCGAGGACGACCTGAACACGCCGCTGTCCCTCAAGCTCTGGCTCGAGTGGAAGCAGCGCACGGACCCGTCGCACTACCTGACGCCGAAGGAGCGCGAGATCGCGTCGCACGACGTGCGCCGGGACATGGCCCGGGAAGGGCTCTTCTCCGGCTCGCAGATGTATGGGACGATCAACTGCGACGGCATCAATGCCAAAGGCGAGATCTGCGGGGTGACGACGACCTCGGGGTTGTTCTTCAAGATCCCCGGGCGCGTCGGCGACTCGCCGATCCTCGGCGCCGGGCTCTACGTGGACGGCACGGTCGGGGCGGCGGGCTCGACGGGCCGCGGCGAAGCGAACCTCTACAACCTATCCTCCTTCTACATCGTGGACTGCCTGAGGCGGGGCATGCATCCCAAGGACGCGGGCCTCGAGGCCCTGAAGCGCATCAAGGCGAACACGGTCGAGAAGCGGCTGCGCAAGAAAAACGGCGACCCCAACTTCAACATCAACTTCTACGTCCTGAATGCGAAGGGCGAGCACGCCGGCGTGGCGATGTACGCCGAGGACCCGGACGACAAGGGGTGGGCCGGCGGCAAGACCAACGCCGTGCGTTACGCGATCTGCGACGAGAACGGGCCGCGGTCGGTCCAGGTCGAGGGCCTGCTTCCCGGATCGTTGAGCGACTGAGAAGGGCCGGCGGCCGGCGGTGATCGCCGGACGCGCTGCCGGGAGAGAGTGACGGCGATGCTGGGTTCCCTGGGCGTCTGCGCGCTCCTTACCGGGGTCGCGTTCGGCGTCGGGGGAGTCGCGTGGCTGCTCGGAAGGAAAATCCCGACCGTCGCCCTGGCCAGCTTCTTCGTGCTGGCGTGCCTGCCGTTCCCGCGCGCGTTCGTCACCGACCGGACGCCCCTGCCGCTCGATCACATCCCCCTGGCGCACCCGTGGCTGCCGCTCGGTGTCGCGGTCCAGTACAACCCGTACTTGAACGACATCACCACGCAGATGCTGCCCTGGACGCAAGCCGTGCGGCTGGCCTGGGACGACGGCGCGCTGCCTCTGCGCGATCGGTGGAATGGCTGCGGCACGCCGCTGGCGGCGAACAGCCAATCCGCCGCCTTTTCCCTCTTCACCCTGCTGACGCTGCCGCTGCCTCTGCTCGCCGCGTTCCTCCTGCTCGGCGCCGCGAAGCTCGGCATCGCGATGGCCGGCATGTGGCTCTGGGTCGTGGAGCTCCGGGTTTCACGGACGGCGGCCTACTTCGCGGCCCTCGCCTTCGGCCTGTCCATGACGTTTACGCAGTGGGTGTTCTTTCCGCAGACGGCGGTCCTCTGCCTGTGGCCGTGGATCGTCTTTCTCCTCGAGCGCTCCCGGGATCCCGACGGCCGGACTCGGACCCTTCTCGGGCTCAGCCTCGTCCTGGCCATGGCGGCGCTGGCCGGCCATCCGGAGACCCTGGCGCTCGGCGTGCTGTTTGCCGGGCTCTGGATCGTCGTGCGGTGGATCCTCCGCGATGTCCCGGATGCCGGAAGGCTGATGGTGCGCCTCGCGGCCGCCGGAGCCGCGGCGGCGGGGATGACGGCGTTTCTTCTCCTTCCCTCCATCTTTGCCATTCGCGCCTCGAATCGCCTGGTCCTGGCCTTGACCCCGTACTGGGAGCCGCTGTTGTCGGCCGTCCCGCACGGTCCGGTCTGGCCCGGCGTGCTGACGGCGTTCTTTCCGTACGCGCTGGGAGATCTCATCCACGCGCGGGTCCTGGCGGGCGCGACCGGAGCCATTCCCGAGATGGACCTCGGGTACTTCGGCATCGTCGGGTGGGCCGCGGCCGCCCTCTTGCTGCGGCCCGGATCGCGTCGGCCCCGGACGGAGTGGGCGCTGATCGCATTGCTCGTCTGCGGGCTCGCCATCGCCGTGGCGCAGTGGCCCTTCGCCGAGATCTTCGCGCTCGTGCCCGCGATCCGAAACATGTTTCCGTTGAGGTTCTATTCGTGGGTGGCGCTGGCGGGCCCGGCCGTCGCGGCCTTCGAGCTCGACCGCTACGCGCGCGACGTCGAGAGCCGGCCGTGGACGGCCCTTACGGCGGCGGCCATTCCCCTGGCGCTCGCGGCCTCCGCGATTCTCGTCTACAAGCACCTCCGGAACGAGCACGCCGCGGCGGGCGACGTTGCCTTCCAGAGGAGTGAGGCGCTCGTCGCCGTCGCGGTGCTCCTTGTTGCCGCGGCCCTGCTTTCTCTCATGCGCGGGCGGCCGGGCGCCGCCATGGTGTCCCTGGCGCTGCTTGGCGCCGGAGAGCTCGCCTACCAGTGGCACGACCAGTACCGGCTGTGCCCGCCCTCCCTTTTATATCCGGAGACCCCGATGATCCGGTTTTTGCGGTCGCAACCCGGTTCCTTTCGCGTCGCCGGGGAGAACGGCGCGATGTTTCCGAACATGGGGGTCTTCGCCGGGGTCGAAGACGTTCGGACGCACGATGCCGTCGAGCGCCGCGACTACGTGACCTTCCTCGACGCGACTTGCGGCTACCCGCCGGCGGACTACTTCAAGCACATCGGGAATCCGGATGCATCGGTCTTCGACTTCCTGAACGTGCGGTACATGATCGCGCCGCCGGGCGGCGGCGTCCCGGGCGCCCGTTGGAGGACCGTCTACTCGGGCCGAGACGGCAACGTGTACGAGAACGCGTCGGTCCTGCCGCGCGCGTTCGTCCCGAACCGCGTGCGCCTCGTTGCCGCACCGCCGCATTTTCGGGAGCCCATCGAGAACGCGAACGCGGCCTTCGGCCCCGCTTTCTCCGAGATTGCCGCCAACCGAGACTGGCGCGCGCGCGCCTGGCTGCTCTGGGGTTCGGACGGCGAAGCGCCCGGCGGCCATGCCGAGCTCTCCGGGTACGAAGAATCCACCAACACGATCGCCTTCCGCGCGCGTGTCTCGGGAGGCCCCACGGCCGTCGTCCTGAGCGTCGTGCAGGACGGAGGCTGGTCGGCGCGCGACGGCAACGGCGCGAAGGTCGAGCTGCGGCGCGCCAACGGCCCCTTCCTCGCCGCCGTGCTTCTCCCCGGGGACCATGCCGTCCGGCTGACGTATCGGCCGCCGGGGTTTGCGGCGGGAGTCGTCGTGTCCGTCGCTGCGGCCGTCGCGATCGCACTGGTTCTGCTGACGGCCCGGGCGCGCCGATGAAGAGGGCGGACTCCGGCGACAACGCGTACTGGGCGAATCTCCACAACTACGGCTGGGACGAGCTGTGGATGAACCATCCTCTCGTTCGCGAACGGATCAACCGGCGCGTCACGGGCGATCCGACGCTCTGGCCCATCCAATGGCTCCCGACGGTCGTGCCCGGACGAACTCCCTTCGCAAAGACGCTGAACGTCGGGTGCGGCGTCGGCCACCTGGAGCGCAGCCTCCTCGAGCATGGGATCGTGACGCACGTGACCGGGATCGATGCGAGCGAGACGGCGGTGGACGAAGCCCGACGGTCGACGTCCGGGCTCGCCGGCGCCGCCTTCATGGTCGCCGATGCGCGCGCGTACCTCCGGGAGGCGAGGGGCTTCGACGCGATCTTCTTCCACGCCTCGCTGCACCACTTCGACCGACTGCCCGAATTGCTCGGCCTCGTCCGCGGAGCCCTCGGCCCGCGCGGGATTCTCTACTTCGACGAGTACGTCGGTCCGGCTCGGGACGAGTGGACCTGGCGGCATCTCGTCCAATGGAATGCGGTCTACCGCAGGCTCCCCTCCGCGGTGCGCCGGACACGCATCATCCGCAAGCCGATCAACCGGGAGGATCCGACCGAGGCGATCGCGTCGTCGGAGATCCTTCCCGCCGTCTCGGAGCATTTTCGGATCCTGGCCCGTCGCGACTACGGCGGGGACCTGCTCGCCGTGATCTACCCGAGCCTGCTGCGGCCCGATCAGGAGGGTGGCCCGTCGTCGGAGCTCTTCGCAGAGGTCGTGGCATCGCTGCTGGATCGCGAGGAGCCGCTGCTCGCGCGGGGCCGGGGCAGCTTTCAGACCGTGGTGGTGGCCGAACCGCTCTAGGCGGGAAGGCGCCGCGGGCGAAGGAGAAGAAAGGCGCTGAAGATCGCGGTCGCGAGGCTGATCGCGGCGCCGTCGGCAACGCTGTCCGGCGCGTAGCTCACCGTCACGCGATGCGATCCGGGCGGGGCGCGAAAGGCCAGGAACGCGTGGTTGAAGCCGAGAGTGGCGATCGGGTGCCCGTCCAGGTCCACCTTCCAGCCGGGCCAGCTCGGGATCGACGTCGCCACGACCGCCGCGTCCTGAGCGGACACGTCGAGCACCATCCTCTGGGGTTCGTAGGCGTCGATCCTCACCTGCGCGCGGCCGTTGGCCTGCCACGCGCCGCCCCCGTCCCCGTCGATGACGCCGCGCTCGGCGAAGTCGCGGATCTCGCCGAGCAGCGCGAGTCGGCGGCCCGGATCGGCCTCCGCAAAGACGAAGCGGGGGATGAAGGCGCGCGGAAGCGCCCGGGGGTTTTCCACCAGGCGCACGCGATCGTCCTCGGCCAGGACCGGCCAGCCGTCCGGGGGCGGGACGCTCTGCGGCGTCAGCACCCATCGGACGTTCAGGAAAGAGAGGAACGGCACGGTGGGGTCGTCGATGCGGTTGAACCAGAAGCTCTGGGGAACGCACCAGAGCGAAAACGTCTGGACGAGCGCTGCGAGCCGCATCGCCTCGTACCCGCGTACGTCCTCGAGTCCGTAGACTGCGGCGGCGTTGGGCAGCAACGTCATGCCCGTGGCCGCGAAACGGTACGGCGCTCCCCGCGGAATCCGCCCCAGAATTGCGAAGTCGGGGTAGAAGGCCCTTTCGGGCAACGTGGGTGAGACGTCGAACGTTTCGACCGCCCGCTCCGCCACGAAGAGGAAGACCAGGATTGGCAGCGCGGAGGCGGCGCGGCCCCTGCGACCGAAGGCCGCAAGAACGGCGGCGGCGACGGCGATCGGAACGACCTGAAAAAGCAGTCGCTCGCGGGCAAACGCCTGCGGCATCCCAAGAGCGGTCATCTGCGGGGCGAGGCGAGCGGAAAGCCCGACGAGGACGACGCAGCTCGCGGCTGCCGCGGCCAGAAAGACCCCCGTCCCATCGCCCCCGCGCAAGCGCGCCGCGCCCAGTGCCGCGAGGGCGCAGACGGCGAACGTGGCGAGGAAGATCGCGTATTCGTTGATCGCAATGTCGAAGAGCGGCAGCTTCGCCAGCCAGTCGGCGGCGGGAGTCTTGACGCAGACCGCCAAGCTCGCCAGGCCCAACCCGAGGAAGAGCCACCGGGACCGCTGCCGCCCGAAGAGTCCCGCGGCCGCGAACGGAAAAAGAAGGGCGCCGGCGTACGAGGCCGGCACGGCGAATCCCGGCAGCCGGTTGCCGTGGCCGGGGACGCCCACCCAGTACGGCGCCAACTGCGCCGACAGGCGGCGGAGGATCAGGTCCGGGGGTTCGGAGCGTTTCTGGAGCGCGTACCACGCCTTGCGAAAGACGTGCTCTGCGGACACTGGCATCACGTCGGCGAGCGGGAGGAGCAGCACCGCTCCGAGGCCCAGCGCAAGGGCGCCCGACAGCAGCGCGAGCCGGAGCGCTCGCGGGCGGTTCGCAGAAGGCGCCCCGGAGATCTCGAACAGAAAGTAGGGCCCGGCGCCTGCGCACGCGAGCAGCAGGGTCTCCGGGTGGCCC
>DATMNJ010000131.1:0-3644 GCA_035569175.1 Thermoanaerobaculia bacterium
CTCGCAGGAACAGGTTCTGGTCCGGCGAGCGCTTGGGCGCTCGGAAGTCGGCGCGGGCCCACCTCAGCTTGCGCTCGCGATAGTCGATCTCGGTGGTGAACTCCTTGAGGAGGTGAAGGCCGAGCACGATCGGCACCGGGAACGGGCCCCGTGTCGTGTCGAAGAGCATCGCTTCGTCGGGCATCACCATGACGGGCACGTCCCTCAGGGAGAACCCCGCGAAATCGAGCTTTCCGATGACGCCGAAATCCACCGGGAACTCCTTCTTGTGGAGGCCGCGGCCGGAGGCCCGCGAGTCCGGGATCATGCGCACGTCGACTTCGTGCGCGAACGATCGGGTCACGATCGTGTACACGGCACCGGAATCCACGATGGCCGCGGAGTCGATGCCGTTGACGCGCACCGGGACCCGGATGAGGTTGAAGCCGTGCATGTCGAAGTCGGCCTCCCCCGTCTGCCCGATTGGCGCCCCCGCGTAGACGTCCACATCGCGCATCCCCGCCAGGAAGTGAAGAAAGCCCGGCACGAGGCCGTACCCGTCGCGAACGGCGGACGCGGCGTAATCCTCCGCGGAGGCGAAGTCGTTCCACAGGATCGCGCCCTGGGAGAGGGCCCATTCGATCTCGGCGCGCCGCATGGGCCGCGGCTCGAGGGCGCGGGCCCGCTCGAGGACCGGCCATGCCGACTCGAAGTCTCCGCGGGCCAGCAGCACCTTCCCATAGAGCGCCAGGGTCACCGGGTTCTTTTCGAGTTGGGCCGGGGGCAGCGATTCGAGGTACCGCTGGACCTCCAGGTAGTGTCCGCGCTGATAGCGGTCCTCGGCGCTGAAGCCCCCCGGGGGCGGCGGAACACGAACCTTGTCCGCCGGGAGGACGAAGATGGAGACCGCCGGCGCAACCGTGCAGGCCGTCGCGACGACGGCAAGAAGCGAGGCAAGCCACCGGCGCCGGCCGCGGGGCCCCGTCACGACCCTCTCGGCCGTCTTCCATCCCGCGCCCGAGATCGCTACTTAGCCGCCCTCTCGAGCACGAGGCCCGAGCGCCCCGCATTCTTCGCCGCCTGGATCGTCGTCAGCGCGATGTCGTCTCTCTGCAGGACGCTGATTCCGTAGCCCCTCTTCGTCACGAACTCGAAGTCCACCTGCTGGTAGGAGACGGCCTTGGGCAGCAGCTCACGCCGGTAGTGCCAGGTCTCCCGCCAGCTCGTCTCGGACTCCGGCAGGTTGTTTGCGGGTCCGGTCATGTTCGCCAGGATCGCCGCGCTCTGTCCGTTCGAGCTCGAGTTCTTCAGGGCCACGCCGGCCTCGAACGCGTTGTACCGCGACATGCCCTGCGGGTCCGCCGAATCCTCTCCGATCGCGATCGGCCGCCGCCCAACCCACGTGGGAGGACCGAGGAGGACGAAAAGCATCCCCCTGTCCGTGAGGCTCCCGCGGGTCTCCTCCTGGCCCAGACGGGCGTCCGCGAAGGCCACGCGCCGCTCGAACTCCTGTCGGAACTCGTTCTCGGGCGTCTCGGGATGCGGGTCGTTGTTCTTCCAGAACTCGGTCACGAACTCCGAGCGGGACGCCAGATCCGAGAGGCGCTCGTAGTCGGCACGCTGCTGCGACGTCAGCAGGTAGCGGACCGGGCCGTCGGCCCAGGCCTCGTCCGCGCCGTCGGTCTCCCCGACGTCCTTCGGCACGAAGGCCCGGTATGCGGCGGCGAACGAGCCCGACTCGGCCGGGGCCTGCGGAGCCTGCGCCGGCTTCTGCAAGCCCTTGCGGGCATCCTCGACCGCGGCGATCACGCGCCGGGGGTAGAGCGATGGATCCAGGGACGGATTCGGCTGGTAGGTCAGATAGGCCTCGAAGCTCGCCCGTGCCTCGTCGGCCCGACCGAGCGCGGCAAGGCACGCGCCCCGATAGAACGTGAGGCTCGGAGCCAGTTGAGATCGGGCGCCTTCGTTGCCGGGCTGATTGGCCTCCGCCTCGAGCCTGTCGAGGGTGACGAGGCAATCCGAGTAAGAAGCGAGGCGAAATTGTTCCTTGGCCTTGTAGAAGAGCGAGGGCAGTGTCGCGGCGGAAGCGGTGACGGCGAGAGCCAGGGCGAGAAGAGCGGACGGTGCAAGCAACCTGCGCATGAGGCACCTCCGAGGTAGAAAAAGGACTACATACAGACGTCAGGGTCTGGAGTTAGCAATCTGCGGCGCTCCGCGTGCCATTCCCGATTTCCGGAAAGAAAAAGGGGCGGCCGAAGCCGCCCCTCGAGAGATCGAATCGGTGTCGCGTACTAGAACGTGACCTTGAGGGCGAACCGGAACTGCCGCGCGCCGGTCTGCGTCAGGGTCTTCCGATAGTTGGGGTTGTCCGAGCAGGTGCCGGTGATGGAGTTGACGGGGCACGTGCCGTCAGGGATCACGCCCGGCCGGCCATACAGCGGGCTGGTCGGGTCGGTCACGAAGCTACCGTTGACGTTGAAGTTCTGGTCGATCGACGTGGCCGTCTGCCGGTTGAGAAGGTCGAACGCGTAGAACTGCGGCGTGATGGTCACCGGGCCGACGTTCAGGTTGTAGCCGAGGGACATGTTCATCTCGTAGTCGGTCGGGAGGCGACCCGCATAACCGCGCTGTCCGAGGTAGAGCTCCGTCGTGTAGAACTGGTTGTAGTAGCCATCGACCGAGGTCGGCGTGCCGGTGCGGACGTAGAACTGCAGGCCGGCCGAGAGACCCCACGGAGCGTTGTACACCGCGTCGAGGCGGCCCTGGTTCGGCCGGTCGAGCTCGAGACGGCCCGAAGAATTGTGGGTGAAGGCCGCGTAGTCGTAATCGGCGTTGATGCCGGGGTCCGTCTGGCCGGAAGCCTCGCGGATGGCGCCCGAGTAGTTGCCCGTCAGCGTCGAGCCGAGGTAGGACAACTGCGCCCAGATCTCGTTGGTGAACTGCTTGCGCACGACCAGCTCGATGCCCTTGAAGATGCGGACCGCGCGCGGGATGGCGACGCCCTCTCCGGGCCCCGTGCAGCCGTTGTCCGTCGCCGTCGGGTTTCCGGAGTTGTTGCAGCTGCCGTACGCGCCCGTCGCACCCGGGTTCTCGGGGCCGGTCGCGCCCGGGTTCATGAGAGCGCAGGAGGAACCGGTCGGGTTGGTCGCGTAGTTGAGGTCGCACCGATCCTCGATCGTCCGACCGAGCGAACGATACGTGCCCTTGAGGCCCACCGAGAGGGTCGGATCGATCGCCTTCTCGACGCCGACGGTGAACTCGTCCTGGTAGGACGCCTTGATGCCGGCGTCCACCGGCTCGCCCGCGAACGAGCCGGCCTGAACCAGCTGGCTGCGGCCGTCGGGGGCGTCGGGGGCCTGGACCAATGAGTTCGGATCGTAGTTCCAGGTGACGATCGCCGTATTGGCGGTGAAGACGCGGACGTTCAGGTCCGTCGGGATCGCGTAGTAGAAGCGGCCCGCCGAGGTGTACAACTTCGAAGTGCCGTCTCCCGTGAAGTCCCACGTCACACCAAAGCGCGGCGCCCACTCGTTGTTGAGCTTGAAGGCGGTCTGGTCGAGACCGTTGTAGAGCTGCTCGGCGTCATACCGCACGCCGAAGTTCGCGGTCAGGGCCGGAGTGATTCTCCACTGGTCCTGGACGAATCCGCTGTAGCGGTGCGTCGG
>DATMNJ010000132.1:0-4301 GCA_035569175.1 Thermoanaerobaculia bacterium
CCCGGCCGGCACGGGACGCTCCCGCAGAACGGGAAACCAGTCCGACAGGACGTAGAACGAGGCCGCCGCCCCGAACGCGATGAAAAAGTGCGTCGCCAGCCCGAGCACGGCAACCGGAGCGCCCGCGGTCAACGCCGATTGTCCCAACCAGCCGCTCGCGACCGACCGCAGAACGCCGGCCGCGGTGCCGCCGCGAGCGATGCCGTAAAAGAGAATCGCGAAGGTGATGTCGAAGACCCCCGCCAGCAGGCCTCCGACGCCGATGGCGCGCCAGGCCGAACCTCGAGTCGTCGGTTGCATTGCCGGGTCGCCTCCCTGGTTACGAGTCCTTCGGGTCAGGCCGCCTCCCCGAGCCGGTTGATGTCCCGCGTCTCGAGGATCTTCGTCGGGTACCCCTCGGCCGCGGCACGGATGAGTGCGCGTCCGAGGACGACCGTGCTCGTCACGTAGCCCGGGACGACGCGCCGGAGCACGACGTTCACGGTTCGCCGGTCATCATTTTCGGCTCCACCAACGCCGCGAGAGGCACGGGGCCGCTCGACTGCGCCTGCCCGGTCACGATCCGCCGCGCGCAGACGGCCTGGCCGAGATGGTAGCCGGCGTGGACGCACAGGTGGATGAGAAAACGGTCCGTCGGGATGCGCAGCCCTCCCACCGGCTCGGGGAACTCGGCCGCGAACCGGGCTTCGGGAAGGCCGGGGAGCGTCGTCTCGACGGCGCCGATCGCGGCGCGAATCTGCGCCTTCACGTCGCAGCGGGACCCCGAGCGGCTTCCGAACTCGAGCTCCCGATTGCGGACGTAGCCCGTCCCGCCGAGAACGGTCCCGACGTAGTACTGGAGGTTGCCGGCCACGTGGAGCGCCAGGTTGGCGGCGGAGTTCGAGATACCGGGGGCCGTCCGCCACGCGCTGGCGTCGTCCGGGAAGAGGTCGAGCTCGCGCTCGAACGTCTCGAGCTCCCGAACGAGAAGGACCGCGAGGTTGCGTCCGAACGTCGTCACGCGCCGACGGTGACCCCGTACCGCGAGGCCAGAACGCCGAGGTGGTGCCGGGCATGCCCGACCATGACGTATGCGATCGCCCGGACGGAGATCGGGCTGCCATTCGCCGTCCCGATGCGCCGGAGGGCGGCGTCGTCGAGGTGGGCCAGCATCGAGATGTTTGACCCGCGCCCCGCCTCGAACTCGGCGATCAGATCGGCGATCGCGTAGCGGTCGTGTCCCGCGTTGGCGGCATAGTCGTTCTCCTCGAACCCGGGAAGGGACGCGGTCTCGCCGCGGGCGACGCACATCGCCCTGTAGCCGAACACGCGCTCGGTATCCGTCACGTGGCCGAGCACCTCACGGACGGTCCACTTGCCAGGCGCATAACGGAAGCCGGCCCGTTCCGGAGTCAGCGGCGCGAGCACGGCCCGGATCTCTGCCGCCTGCCGCTCGAGAGCGCCCAACGCGTCCGCCTCGGACACACGGGCCACGTAGCGCTCAAAGGCGGGGTGGTACTCGCCGGACATCGGCCGTTCGATTTTCATCGGCGCATTATGCCTTCTCGAGGTCTCCTCGCGCCCCGCGCTCACGTCACCTTCGCGACGCGTTCTTCGAGGAGCTCGCGCAGGACGGAGCGGTGACAGCGTCGTTCGTCCTCGCAATAGCATCCCACCGCGAAATCCGCCCCGCCGGACAGGGCGGCGAGCAGATCGAGGACACGGCTGGCCTCCGGCCGCCTCATCTCCGCGCGATAGCGCCGGACGAACGCGCGCCACGCCTTCTCATCCTGCGCCCGCAGGGCCTCCCGGACGAGCGCCTCGGAGGGCGCGAGGTTCGGCAACCACACGTCGTAGAAGTCGCGCGACGCGAACTGCTCCTTCGGCACGCCCCGCGGCGGGCGGCGCACGGTGCCGATGCGCAGCCCCTCGCCCCCGCTTCGCGGCGACCCGAGCCGGACGATGCGCACCGCCATGGCCGTCCTATTTCGCGGCGGCGATCAGCCGCTTCGGCGCCTTCCGGCTCCACGCCAGACGCAGCATGTCCGAGAGCTCGTCGAGCGTGACGGCAGCCAGGCGCACCAGCATCCAATCGAAATTGCGGTAGTGGTCGGTGACGAAGAACGCCGCCGGATTGGCCTTCATCAGGCCCTCGCGGGTGTCTCGATCCACGCCGACCACGACCGTGGCGCCGTCCTCGCGCAGCCGCGCGAAGAGCTTTCCTTTCACCCGGTACCCCGGCGTCCCGTAGCAGGGACCCTCGACCGCGGCGGGCAGCTCCAGGGCAAGACGCCGGGCCGCCTGCACCGTGACGCCCTTTCGCTTCGAGCCGCGGCGCGGACGCTGCCCCGCCGTCACGGGGACGCGGGAGCGGCCGAAACGTCCGGGGGCAGGAGGACGAGCGGCTTCAGGCGCGTTGCCTGGCCCGCCGTGACGATTGCGACGAGCGGGGAGGGGGCCTTGAATCCCGCGAACTCGGTGAGGACCTGGTATTGGCCGACCGGGATCGTCGGAAAAGAGTACGAGCCGTCCGGACCCGTCAGAACGGTCTCGATCGCCTTCCCGGCCTCCGACTGGATCGTGACCGTGACGCCCGGCAAGCTGTGACCGAAGGTGTCGACGGCAATCCCGTTCACCGAGCCCGTGGGCACCGGCGGTTTGCTGGCGCAGGCCAGAGACACGCACGCGCCGAGGAAGAGTCCGATTCGAAGCGACTGCCGTCGAGACATGAAACCTCCGCGTCGTGAGCCGGCCGCGCGCCTCAACGCTCGACGCGCTCCCAGCCGCCGTCGGCCAACTTTACCCAGCGATCTCCCCGCATGTCGAGCCATTCCCCGATGGGCTGGCCCTCTTTCGGCTCCGATCCGAATCGGAGCACGTTGCCGTCGGGGTCCTCGATCTGCATCTCGCACGCCCATTGGTAGTTGGTCGGCGGGTGGCGGACCCTCGCTCCCCTCTTCGAATATTCCTCGAGGAGGGCGTCGACGTCCTCGACGCCGATCCAGACCCACCCGCCCGGATGCCCCTGGTCGCCTTCGCAGAGGAAGATCGTGCAGCGCCCGCGCGAGACCGACGCGAAAATGCCCGGCTCCTGCCAATCCACGTCGAACCCGAGGACTCCCACGTAATAGTCCAGGCTGGCCGCCAGGCTCGCGACCCGGAGGATCGGCGAGGAGCCCTCGAACACGACCGGAGTCGTGCTCACCTCAAACGCACTCCGCACCCGGGGCAGACCGCGATGGTCGAGAGCTGTCCGAGCCACCCGCCGCAAGCCGGGCAGCGCCAGAGCCGAAAACAGAGAAGCGCGATTCCCGCGGCAAGAGCCATCCAGATCGCCACCCATCCGCCGGGACCGATGCCGAAGACCGCGCCCTGCCTGCGGCTGAACAACAGTCCGTAGAGCGGAAACGTGATGAGAAGGAAGGCGAGGCTCGTGATCCACCGGCGTCGCAGGATCTGCGCCTTGAAGCCCGCGAGCTCCGCGACCGAGTGGGTCACCGCCCGAGTGCCGCGCGGATGCGCGCGAGATGGTGCCAGCTGTGCCGCAGGGCGTGGTCCTCGATGACGAATTGCGCGGTCACGGGCGCGCCAAAGCTCAGCGAGAAGGCGGACGCGCGATCGAGCTGGTCGTCCGTGAACGCACGCACGGCGGCTGCGGCCTCGCGGCTGTTCCGGCGCAAGGCGTCGAGCGCCGCGGCCTTCGTGACGGCGGCCTGTTCGCTGGCGTGTCCCGCGTTCATCTCGGCGACGGCGTCCCACGTGGCGTCCGTAACCGCCTTGCCGCCGGCGATGGTTCGCGCGAGATCGATCTCGATCGGGTAGACGCTGGCGACATGGTGCACGATGACGCCGACCGAACGGCGATCCTTGCCGCCCGACATCGGCGTACGCCACTGCTCCTCCGACAGCCCCTCCGCAAACGCCGCCAGGGCCGCGGCGCCTTCCTCGATGCGATCGGCCAGCGCTTCAGCACGACGACCCACGGTGCCTCCTTGTCTGTTCGGACCGGTTTCCGAAGGCGCCAATCATACCGCCGGGTGGGGGCTCGGGTTGGACGCGAACACGCGAGCGAGAGCCTCCCTCCGGGCCGCGTCCCTAGGCCAGCGTCGCGACCAGGATCGCCTTGATCGTATGCATGCGGTTCTCGGCCTGGTCGAACACCACCGAGGCGGCCGACTCGAAGACGTCGTCCGCGACTTCGAGGCCTTCCATTCCGAACTTCTTGTAGAGCTCTTCGCCCTTGGTGGTCTCGCGATTGTGAAAGGCGGGCAGGCAGTGCATGAACTTCACCCGCGGGTTGCCGGTGGCCTCCATGAGGGCGG
>DATMNJ010000133.1:0-10384 GCA_035569175.1 Thermoanaerobaculia bacterium
AAGATCTTCCCCTCCGGCACGTCCTCGGAGGCGAGCGCCCTCGCGGCGCGGCGCGTCGGCACGAAGTTGGCGTCGGACACGAGATCCACGACGCGGCGGTTCATCTCTTCCGGGAACGGGTGACGGAAGTCGCCCGTCCGCAGGCCGGCCTCGACGTGGCCGACACGGACGCGGCGATGGAAGGCGGCCAGGGCGGCACATAGCGCCGTCGTGGTGTCGCCCTGGACGAGAAGCCAGTCGGGCTCCTCCCGGGCGAGAACGCCGTCGAGCCCGGCGAGGGCGCGCGACGAAAGCTCGTTCATGGTCTGGTTGGGGCGCATCAGGTCGAGATCGATGTCGGGCTCGAGCTCGAAGAGGCCGAGGGCCTGGTCGAGCATCGCGCGGTGTTGCGCCGTGGCGCAGAGCAGGACCTGGAAGCCGGGCTCCTCGCGCAGGCGCCGCACGACGGGGGCCATTTTGATGGCCTCCGGGCGCGTTCCGACGACGACGACGAGCTTCATGAGATTTGGACTTCCTGTAGCGGCAGCCGACCCCGGAGGAGTCCCGCCTCGACCCGCCGGGCCGGGCAGCTCCCGCGCATTGTACGGGCATTGGCGGCCGCTTCGGCACCGGAAAATGCTCCGTCGCCGACGCTTCCGCCGGAGAGTACACTCTCCTCTCCAAAGCCATGATCCCGGAAGTTTTCGAATGCCCCCGCTGCGAGCGGCAGTTCGTCATCGACAGCGTGCCCGACACCGGCAGCGAGGCCGTGCATTGCCCCCAGTGCAGCCGCTATCTCGGCGTGCGCGACGTGGCGTTCGTGCTGCGTGGCGAGCTCGACGAGATGATCGAGCGGCTGACGTTCGAGAAGGATCGGCTCGAGAAGGACGAGGCCATCTACAGCCTCACCGACTGCGATCCCGAGATGCGCTATTACGGGCGGGAGGTGTCGCGCGTGATCCAGGTGCTGCGCGCCGCGCTCAAGGACCTCCACGGGCTCCGGCAGGACTACCGCTCGCGCGACGACGCCTAGCGGCGCTCAGGCGGGCGTGCGCGCCTTCACCGCCTCGATGAATCGGCCCAGCCGGCGCAGGCTCGTCTGCTTGCCCAGAAGCTCGACCACGTCGAAGAGGGGAGCGCCCACGGTCGTGCCGGTCAGGGCGAGTCGCGTCGGATGGATGAGCTTGCCCGCCGAGATCTGCTCGGCCTCGGCGACCCGGCGCAGGACGGCCTCGGCCGATGCGGCGGTCCAGTCCGGAAGGACTTCGAGGCCGGCGACGAGCGCCTCGAGCTGACGCGCCGTGTCCGGCTTGACGTGCTTCTTCATCCCTTCGGCCTCGTAGTCGTCGGGGTCCCTGGCATAGGACGAGAGAGCGCGGCCCATCTCGATGGGCGTGCGTACGCGAGGACGGTGCAGCTCGATGGCGCGCAGCGCAACCGCGGGATCGGGCGCGCCGCCGGCGGCGTGGGGGAGAGACCGGCGCAGCAGCTCCTCGGCGGGCATGGCGGCGATGTACTGCGAGTTCATCCAGAGCAACTTCTCGGGGTCGAAGACCGACGGCGAGGCGCCGACCTTGTCGAGCGAAAACTCGCGTTCCATCTCCGCGCGCGTCAGGATCTCGCGATCGCCCCCGGGCGCCCAGCCGAGCAGCGCCAGGAAGTTGAAGAGCGCCTCGGGCAGGATCCCCTCGTCGCGCCACTCCTCGACCGCGGCCGCGCCGTGGCGCTTGGAGAGCTTCTTGCGGTCCGTCCCGAGGATCATGCCGAGGTGCGCGAACTTCGGGACCGGCGCAGAAAGGGCGTGGAAGAGGGCGACGTGCTTGGGCGTGTTGGCAAGGTGGTCGTCGCCGCGGATGACGTGCGTGATCCGCATGTCCGTGTCGTCCACGCAGACGCAGAAGTGATACAGCGGGTGGCCGTCGGAGCGCACGAGGACGAAATCGTCGAGGGCGTCGGGCGGGAAATCCACCCGCCCGCGAATGAGATCGTCCACGACGAGGGTCTCGTCCGGCATGCGGAGGCGGACGACGTGGCGCTCACCGGCCGCCGCCCTGCGGTCGCTCTCGGCGAGAGGGATCGCGCGCCCCGCCCCGGAGTAGCGGTAGGCCCTGCCGGACGCCTCGGCCTTCTTGCGTTCGGAGTCGAGCTGCTCGGGCGTTTCGAAGGCCCGGTAGGCCTTGCCCTCGCGGAGGAGCCGGTTGGCCGCTTCCGTGTAGAGGTCGTAGCGCTTCGACTGGAAGAACGGTCCCTCGTCGTAGTCGAGGCCGAGCCACTCCATCGCCGAGAGGATCTGCCCCGTCAGCTCCTCGCGGGAGCGCTCCACGTCGGTGTCCTCGATGCGCAGGAGAAACGTCCCGCCCGTATTCCGCGCGAAGAGCAGGTTGTAGAGGGCCGTCCGCGCTCCGCCGACGTGGAGCGATCCGGTCGGAGAGGGCGCGAAACGGACGCGGGGCGCGTTGGTCTCTTGCAAGGCGCCCGATCCTAGCCTAGGAACGTCTCAACTTTCCAACGCCACGTTAGGTGGCACCGCGACCTCAGTTCGCGGCGTGAGAAGTCTCCCGACCGAAGGGAGGAAGGAGGCTCACGCCGCGGGAGCCGCAGCCCAGCGAGGGGGCCAGCCGAACGGTCGAGCCTCTTTGGGCGAGCCGTTCGGCGGTGCGCCGAAGGCGCAGGCCCCCGCGCGAAGCGGCGGCGACGCTAGTCGAGGGGGAACGTCAACGTATACGAGAACCGCCCCCGTCCCACTTCCATCAGGATGCTGTTCTTGTTGAAGTCGCGCTGCAGGACGTGGTCGACGTCGTCGGGGCCGTGGACGGCGGTGCCATTCACGGAGAGCAGGGCGTCGCCCGGCTTCAGGCCCGCCTGGGCGGCGAGGCTGTCGCGGTCCACCGACGCGATCCGGTAACCGTCCTGCGACCGGCGCAGGGTCAGGCCGATCTCCTCGCGCAGGATCTGCGTTCCGATCCCGGCCGGCGGCGCCTCGCCCGAGACCGAGACGGTGCGGTCGCCCTGCTTGGTGCGCAGGACGAGCTTGAGCGGCGTGCCCGGGCCGCGTGTCGAGAGGACGGTTTCGAACGCCTCCTGGGAATCGATCGGCGACCCGTCCACCGAGACGATCTGGTCGCCTTCGTGAATCCCGGCGCGTGATGCGGGGGAATTCGGGGCCACGGCGCGGACCCGGAAACCGCGCGGCCGGTTTTCTTCACCGGAGAGGAGGGTCTTGCCGCGGACGCCGATCCACACGGCCCGCACCTCGCCGTAACGCAGCAGGTCGTCCACGATGCGCCGGGCGCGGTCGGCCGGAATGGCGAAGCCGATGCCCTGCGCGCCGCCGATGATCGCCGTGGCCACTCCGACCATCTCCCCGTCGAGGTTGACGAGCGGGCCGCCCGAGTTGCCGGGATTGATCGAGGCGTCGGTCTGGATGAAGTCCGTGTACGTCTGATTGTTCTCCCCTCGCACGCTGCGGCCCTTGGCGGAGACGACGCCGGCGGTGACCGTGTTGGAGAGGCCGAAGGGGTTGCCGATCGCCACGATGGTCTCGCCGATCATCAGGTCCGTCGAGGAACCGAGCTTCAGGGCGGGTAGCGGCCCGTTTGGCTTGCGCACGCGAAGCACGGCGAGATCGTTGTCCGCGTCCGAGCCCACGACGTCGCACTCGAGCTCGAGGCCCGACTTGGTCATCGCCGTGATCTTGGAGGCGCCCGAGACGACGTGGTCGTTGGTGATGATGATGCCCTTCGCGTCGATGATCGCCCCGGAGCCGAGCGATTGGCTCGTGCGCTTGCGCTGCCGGCCGTCGGAACCGAAGAAGAAGTCGTCGAAGATCGAGGGGCGCTGGCGCAGCGTCTGCTCGGCCGAGATGTTGACGACCGCGGGGGAGACCTTCTCGACGACGAGGACGATCTCGGTGCGGCGGTTCGCGAGCGGGGACGCCGCCAGCACGGCCGCCAGTGCCAAGGCGAGGAGGACGGCGGCGGAGCGTCTCACCTGCTGCACAACGGCGCATTCTGCGGGAGCATTCCGCCCAAGAGAAGGCCCCTCGTTACGCGGTCACGGCCGCGGACGTCTTGTCGAGCGTCAGGGACTCGCCGTCCGGGGCGACGTCGAGCTCGGCCCGGTCGCCGTCGCCGATCTCGCCGAGGAGCAGCTTGCCGGCCAGGGCGTCGGAGACCTGCTTCTGGATCAGCCGCTTGAGCGGCCGCGCGCCGAATGCCGGGTCGTACCCCCGGCCGGCGAGCTGGCGCCGCGCGGCGGGCGTCCAGGTCAGGCGGATCCCGCGCTCGAGCAGGGTCTTCGCGAGCCCCTCGAGCTGGATCTCGACGATCTTCTCGATCTCCTCGCGCGTCAGGCGGTGGAAGACGATGACGTCATCGATCCGGTTGAAGAACTCGGGCCGGAAGTGGCGGCGCAGGGCTTCCTCGATCTTCGCCTTGATCTCGGCCTCGTCGCGCGAGGAATCCTCGGCGATCCACTCGGAGCCGAGGTTGGAGGTCATGATGATCACGGTGTTCTTGAACGACACGACGCGGCCCTTGCCGTCCGTCAGGCGCCCGTCGTCGAGCACCTGCAGGAGGACGTTGAACACGTCCGGGTGCGCCTTTTCGATCTCGTCGAACAGGATCACCGAATACGGCCGCCGCCGCACGGCCTCGGTCAGGCGCCCGCCTTCCTCGTAGCCGACGTAGCCCGGCGGGGCGCCGATCATGCGCGCGACCGCGTGCTTCTCCATGTACTCCGACATGTCGAGGCGAACCATCGCATGCTCGTCGTCGAAGAGAAACTCCGCCAGCGCCCGAGCGACCTCCGTCTTGCCAACCCCCGTGGGCCCGACGAACAGAAAGGAGCCCAGCGGCTTCTTGGGGTCCGAGAGCCCGGCGCGCGAGCGGCGGACGGCGTCGGAGATGGCCTTGACGGCTTCGTCCTGGCCGATGACCCGGGCGTGGAGCCGCCCCTCCATTTCGAGGAGCTTATGCGACTCGCTCTCGATCATCCGGCTGACGGGCACGCCCGTCCACTTCGAGACGACCGCCGCGATGTCCTCCTCGGTGACCTCCTCGCGCAGCATCGGCTGGCCCTTCTGCAGGTCGGCCAGACGCGCGTTCTCGGCGGCGAGGTCCTTCTCGAGTTGGGGCAGCCGCCCGTAGCGCAGCTCCGCAACCCGCTGCAGCTCGCCCTGGCGTTCGGCCTCGGCGGCATCCTGCTTGACCTTTTCGATCGCTTCCTTGATCCGGCCGATCTGCTGGATCACGGCCTTCTCGGCGGACCACTTGGCCCGCAGGCGGCTGGCCTCTTCGCGGGCGTCGGCCAGCAGCTTCTCGATCTCGTCGAGCCGCTGGCGGGATTCCTTCGTCTTCTCCTTGGCGAGGGCCCTCTTCTCGATCTCGAGCGAGACGATCCGGCGCTCGACCGCGTCGATCTCGATCGGCACCGAGTCGATCTCGGTGCGCAGACGGGCGGCCGCCTCGTCGATGAGGTCGATCGCCTTGTCGGGCAGGAAGCGATCGGAGATGTAGCGGTGGGAGAGGCGGGCCGCCGCGACGAGCGCGGCGTCGGTGATGCGCACGCCGTGGTGGATCTCGTAGCGCTCCTGGAGGCCGCGAAGGATGGCGATCGTGTCCTCGACCGTGGGTTCTTCGACGTAGACCGGCTGGAAGCGGCGCTCGAGCGCGGCGTCCTTCTCGATGTACTTCTGGTACTCGGAGAGTGTCGTCGCGCCGATCGCGCGCAGCTCGCCCCGGGCGAGGGCCGGTTTCAACATGTTGCTCGCGTCCATGGCGCCCTCGGCTGCGCCGGCGCCCACGAGCGTGTGCAACTCGTCGATGAAGAGAATGATCGTGCCCTGGGCCTCTTCGATCTCCTTCAGGACGGCCTTCAACCGGTCCTCGAACTCGCCGCGGTATTTCGCCCCGGCGATCATGGCGCCGAGGTCGAGGGAGACGACGCGCTTGTTCTTCAGGCCCTCGGGCACGTCGTCCATGTGAATGCGCCGCGCCAGCCCCTCGACGATGGCCGTCTTGCCGACGCCGGGCTCACCGATCAGGACGGGGTTGTTCTTGGTGCGGCGGGAGAGGACCTGGACGACCCGTCGGATTTCTTCGTCGCGGCCGATCACCGGATCGATCTTGCCCCGCCGGGCGAGATCCGTGAGGTCCCGGGTATAGCGCTTGAGCGCCTGGAATTTGTCCTCGGGGTTCGGATCGGTGATGCGCGAGGAGCCGCGGACCTCCTTGAGCGCCTTCAGGAGATCGTTCTTCTTGACGCCGGCTTTCGCGAGCCGTTTGGCGGTGTCGCCTCCGGCCTCGGCGAGGGCGAGCAGGAAGTGCTCGGTCGAGACGTACTCGTCGCCGAATTCCTTGGCGATCTCGAAGGCGCGGTCGAAGACGCGCGACAGGTCGCGCGCGATGACGGCGTCGGCGGAGGCGCCCGAGACCTTGGGCCGGCGGTCGAGATCGGCCTCGAGCTCGCCAGCGAGCTTGTCGGGCGTCACGCCGAGCTTCTGGAGGACGGGAACGACGACGCCGTCGTCCTGCTCGAGAAGCGCCAGTAGAAGATGATCGCCCGTGAGCTCGGCATTGCCGCGAGCGCGGGCGTCGCTCTGAGCCTCCTGGACGGCTTCCTGGGCCTTGATGGTGAGTTGGTCGAAACGCATTTGCTTCCTTCTTTGACGAGAGGTTCTAGCTCGAAACGGCTGCTGGTTGAATCGTAGATTCTAGTACTTGAGTGTCTTACAATCAAGTTTTCGCATAGTATAAGTTTAGCCCATACGGCTCATATACTTAGACATGAGCTCGGGTCGGGTCGACCACTCGAGCCTCGCGAAACCCTTTCTCGCGAAGCAGGCAGGCGTCGCAGGCGCCGCAGGGCTGCCCTCCGGGCGCGGGCTCGTAACAGGACATCGTCAGTGCGAAGTCGAGCCCCAGGGCGGCCGCGCGCGTCACGATCTGCGCCTTGGTCATCCGCAGCAACGGCGCCCGGACGCGGAACGGGATGCGGCCCTCGACTCCCGCCTTCGTGCCGAGGTTCGCCACGTTCTCGAAGGCCTCCAGGAACTCGGGACGACAGTCCGGATAGCCCGAGTAGTCGAGGGCGTTGGCGCCGATGAAGATGTCGCCGGCGCCGATCACCTCGGCCCAGGCGACGGCGTGCGCGAGAAAGAGCGTGTTGCGCGCCGGGACGTACGTGATCGGGATCGCCTCGTGCCCGAGACCGTGCTTCGGAACGGCGAGCGACGGGTCGGTCAGCGCGGACGCACCGCTGCCCGGAAAGTCGAGGCGCTCGACGCGGTGCTCCCGGACGCCGTAGCGCTGCGCGATGGCCCGGGCCCGCTCGAGCTCGACCGCGTGGCGTTGTCCGTAGTCGAACGAGAGCGCCCGCGCCGCGAACCCGTCTGCTTGCGCCAGGAGCAGGCACGTCGCGGAGTCGAGCCCGCCCGAGAGCAGGACGATCGCCTCGCGGCTCATCGGCCGGGCACGTCGCCCCAAAGGACCTTGTGGAGCTGCAGCCCCAGCCGGATGGGCCGGCCGCAATCCCGGACCCACTCTGCCAGGTCGCCCGGCGGGATCGACTCCCAGGCCGGCGAGAACGTCACGACGCGACCCCGGTCGAGGTCGCGGTCCCTCACGATCGCGAGCGACCAGTCGAAGTCGCGGCGGTCGGCGATGACGAATTTCAGCTCGTCATGGGGCTGGAGCAGTCCGAGGTTCTCGAGGAGGTTCGCGTGCTGCATGCCGCTGCCGGGAGCCTTGACGTCGACGATCTTGACGACGCGCGGGTCCACGCGATCCAGCCGGACGTGGCCGCCCGTCTCGAGGAGGACCGTCCGGCCGGCGGCGAGCAGCCGCTCCATCAACGGGTGCACGGCGTCCTGCTCGAGAGGCTCGCCGCCGGTGACCTCCACGAGATCCGTGCCGAGGGCGAGCACGCGGTCGACCGCCTCCGCCAGGTCCATCTCGGCGCCGCCGTGAAACGCGTAGGCCGAGTCGCACCAGGCGCAGCGCAGGCTACAGCCCGTGAGGCGGATGAAGGCGCAGGGGAACCCGGCCCGCGTCGATTCGCCCTGGATCGACCGGAAGATCTCGGTGACGCGCAATCGAGGCTCCGTCATGCGACCACCCGGATCGTTCCGTGCAGCATGTTCATGCCGCAGGAGAACGGAAAGTCGCCGGCCCTGTCCGGCGTGAGCGCGATCGCCGTGGTCGTGTGCGACGGGAGCAGGCGCCGGATCCGGAAGTCCGGAAGCACGATCTCGTCGGTGCAGGGTCCCGTGTCCCGGCGGTCGAAGAGGAGGGTGAGCGGGACGCCGCGCCTCGCCACGATGAGGTCGGGGCTGTAGCCCCCGTCCACCACGATCGTGATCCGCGAGCCGGCGGTCACGGCAACGCGCTTGCCGAAGAAGAACACGAAGATCGCGACGAGGAGGGCCGCGCCGACCCCGATCGCGACAATCCGATCGGGCGTCACGGGAGCCTCTTCTTCGCCAGCCGCAGGCTGTTTCCGACGACCGAGACCGACGACGCCGCCATGGCCGCCGAGGCGACCATGGGGGAGAGCATCCAGCCGGTCAGAGGGTAGAGGGCGCCCGCCGCGATCGGGATGCCGACGGCGTTGTAGAGAAACGCGAAGAGGAGGTTCTGGCGGATGGTCGCGAGCGTCGCGCCCGAGAGCGCGATGGCCTCGGCCACGGACGCGAGGCCGCCGCCCACGAGCGTGACGTCCGAAGCCTCGATCGCGACGTCCGACCCGGCGCCGATGGCGATTCCGACGTCGGCCTGCGCGAGCGCGGGCGCGTCGTTGACGCCGTCTCCCACCATCGCGACGATCTCGCCTCGGGCCTGGAGATCTTTGACCCGCGCCGCCTTGTCGGGCGCGAGGACTCCGGCGAAAACCTCGTCGATGCCGACACGGGCCGCCACCGCGCGTGCCGTATCCGCGCGGTCGCCGGTGAGCATGGCGACCCTGAGGCCCCGCTCTCGGAGCCGCCGGATCGCATCCTTGGACGTCGGCTTCTCGGCGTCGGCCACCGCGAGCAGTCCCAGCAACTTCCCGCCCGCCCCGACGAGAATCGGCGTCTTGCCCTCGGCCGCAAAGCGGTCGAGGTCCTCCCGCACCGGCCCGACGTCGATCCTCTCGGCGTCGAAGAGCGCCGCGTTCCCGACGGCGACGCGCCGGCCGGCAACCGTGCCGGTGACGCCGAGCCCCGTGCGCGAGACGAAGTCGGCGACCGCGGGCCGCTCGATGGACTTGCCCCGGGCGGCCGTGACGACGGCCCGGGCCAGCGGATGGGCGGACGCCTCCTCGAGGGCCGCCGCCAGGCCGAGCAGTTCCTCGTCCGGCACGCCCGCGACGTGGACGCGGTCGGTCAGCCGCGGCTTCCCCTCGGTGATCGTGCCGGTCTTGTCGAGCAGCACGAGGGTGACGCGGCGCACCTGTTCGAGGGCGTCGGCATTGCGAAAGAGGATTCCGGCACGAGCGCCCCGTCCCGTGCCGACGAGGATCGCGGTCGGCGTCGCGAGGCCCAGGGCGCACGGACAGGCGATGATGAGCACGGACGCGAAGGCCACGGTTGCAAAGAGCGCTCGCGGCTCCGGGCCGACGACGTACCAGACGACCCATGCAACGACGGCCGCGGCGAGCACCGCCGGCACGAAGACGCCCGAGATCCGGTCGGCGAGCTTCTGGATCGGGGGCTTGGAGGCCTGGGCCTCCTGGACGAGCCGAGCAATCTGGGCCAGCGCCGTCTGGCTGCCGACGGCGGTGGCCTCGATGACGAGGCTGCCGTCGCCGGTCAGCGTCCCGCCGATCACCCGGTCGCCTTCGGCCTTTTCGACTGGCAGCGATTCGCCCGTCACCAGGGATTCGTCGACGGCGCTGCGGCCGGTGCGCACGATCCCGTCGACCGGGATCGCGTCCCCGGGCTTCACGCGCAGGAGGTCGCCGACGCGAACGCCTGCGAGGGAAACGGTGCGCTCGACGCCCTTCTCGAGGCGGTACGCCTGCTTCGGCGCGAGGTCGAGGAGCGCGCGGACCGCGGCGGACGTGCGTCCTCGAGCCCGCGTCTCGAAATAGCGGCCGAGCAGCACGAGCGTCAGGATGACGCCGACCGACTCGTAGTAGACGTGACCCATCGGCCCGGTCGCCGCCGCGGCCATCCGGTCCGGAAAGAACGTGGCCGCGGCCGAGAGCGCGAGCGCCGCCGTCGTGCCGAGGGCGATCAGGGTGTCCATGTTCGCGGTGCGGTGCCGGAGCGTTCGCACCGCGCCCGAGAGAAACGGCGCCCCGGCCCAGAAGTAGACCGGCAGCGTCAGCGCGAGCAGGACGAGGTTGCGGCCGGGGAACATCAGGTCGGCCATCGAGACCGCCGCGACCGGGAGCGTCAGCGCCGCGGCCACGAGGGTGCGCTGGA
>DATMNJ010000134.1:0-20476 GCA_035569175.1 Thermoanaerobaculia bacterium
TCACGCGCGACAACGGCAAGACCTGGCAGGACGTGACTCCGAAGGGGATCCCCGAGTGGATCCAGATCAACGCAATCGAGGCCTCGCCGCGGGACAAGGGCACGGCCTACGTGGCGGCGACGATGTACAAGTGGGACGACTTCCGCCCCTACCTCTACAAGACCAGAGACTACGGGAAGACGTGGACCAAGATCGTCAACGGCATCCCGGACGGCGCCTTCACGCGCGTGGTGCGCGAGGACCCTGTCCGCCAGGGTCTCCTCTATGCCGGCACCGAGACGGGCCTCTACGTCTCCTTCGACGACGGCGTGAGCTGGCAGCCGTTTCAGCGCAACCTGCCGGCCACGCCGATCACCGACCTCGCCGTCAAGAACGACGACCTCGTCGTCGCTACGCAAGGGCGCGGGTTCTGGGTCCTCGACGACCTGACGCCGCTGCGAAAGTGGAGCGACGCGATCGCCGCGTCTGCCGCCTACCTCTTTCCGCCGCGGCCGACCGTGCGGATGGACATCGACGCGCGGGAGGAGGAGGACGACGAGCACGAGCCGGCCGAGGGGCGCAACATGCCGGCCGGCGTGGTCGTGGACTACTGGCTGAAGACCGCGCCGAAGGACGGGGAAAAGGTCACGCTCGAGTTCCTCGACGGCGATACGGTATTGCGGTCCTACTCCAACGTGAAGCCGCCAAAGGCCGACGACCTGCGCAAGGAGGTTGAACGGGCCGAGGAGCAGAAGGATCGCGACAAGCCGCTCGATCCGAAGGCGGGTGTGAACCGCTTCGTGTGGGACATGCGCGTCATGAAGCCGACGCTCGTGCCGAAGGCCGTGTTCAACGAGGGCACGAAGAACCCGCCGAAGGTGGCGCCGGGGACCTACTCGGCGCGCCTGACCGTGGACGGCAACGCGTACACGCAGCCGATCGAGGTCCGGGCCCATCCGGCCGGCTTCGCCACGGCCGCCGACCTCAAAGCGCAGTACGAGCTGCTCAAGGCGATCCGGGACCAGCTCTCCGAGACGCACGAGACCGTCGTCCAGATCCGCGACGTGCGCGCGCAGGTCGAGCAGATCGGCGACCGCGCCGCGCGGCTCGGCAAGGGCGATGCGCTGGCGAAGCAGGCCGCCGGCATCGCGGAGCGGCTGACGGCGGTCGAAGGACAGCTCACGAACCCGCTGATCGTGGCCGACGAGGACGACCTCAACTACGAGCCGAAGCTCGACCACGACTGGGTGTACCTCGCCGCGGTCGTCGCGAGCGCGGACGCGAAGCCGCTGGCCTCGTCCGTCGAGTACTACCGGATCCTCGCGGGACGCCTGGACACCGCCCGTTCGGACTACCGGGCGATCCTCGACGGCGACGTGAAAGCCTTCAACCAGGCGGTCCTGAAGGCGAACGTGCCGCCGGTCGCGCCGGCGCCGAGGCCGGCGGGATAGTTGATTCCAGGCGAGTCGCCTGTCCGCCGATGCCCCCCTCACCCAGCCCTCTCCCCCCGACGGGGGGAGAGGGTTCTTGATCAGCGGGAGACTTGAGCCTCGCGTCTTACTCCCTCTCCCGGCGGGAGAGGGTTGGGGTGAGGGGAGCCCTCATCTGCTCGTGAAAAATCTCGCGAGATCGATTGCGGCCCAAGGCCCGAGGCCTGGGCGAGAGCGATTTCAGCGCCCCCTCCCCGAACTTTCCGCAGCCGCATTCGTTTGCATAAAACATGGCCGCCATACCCATCGAGGCGCAAGGCCTGCGCAAGGTCTACCGGGCCCGCTTCCGGGGCCGGAGCGTGGCGGCTCTCGACGGCCTGGACCTTCGGGTCGAGCCGGGTGAAGTGTTTGGCCTGCTTGGGCCAAACGGCGCCGGCAAGACCACGACGGTCAAGATCCTCCTCGGCCTGACGCGCCCCTCGGCGGGCTCGGCGCGCCTCTTCGGACGGCCGGCGAGCGACCCGAGGAGCCGCCGCCGCGTGGGCTACCTGCCCGAGGGACACCGCTTTCCGGGATATCTGACGGCGCGCCAGACGCTCTCGATCTTCGGCAGGATGTCCGGCGTGGACGCCGCCACTCTCTCCCGGCGCATCCCGGCCCTTCTCGAGCGCGTCCGCCTCACCGACTGGACCGACGTCCGGGTCAAGAAGTATTCCAAGGGCATGACCCAGAGGCTCGGACTCGCCGCGGCGCTCGTGCACGATCCGGACGTCCTCCTGCTCGACGAGCCGACCGACGGCGTGGATCCCGTGGGCCGCCGCGAGATCCGCGATCTTCTCCAGGAGGAGGCCGCACGCGGGAAGGCCATCCTCCTCAACTCGCACCTGCTCTCGGAGATCGAGCGGATGTGCAGCCGCGTCGCCGTGCTCCGCGCCGGCCGCGTCGCCGCCGAGGGCCGTATCGAGGACCTGACGGCCGGCGGAACGACGTACCGCCTCGTCGCGAGCGGCGTGGACGAACGCCTTCTCGCCGCGTTCCGCGAGACGGGGGCGTCGATCGAGCGGATCAACGGGCACTTCGATCTGACCGCGCGCGACGTCGATCACCTGAACGCGCTCGTCGACCGCCTCCGCTCGAGCGGCGCGAAGCTCCAGGAGCTCTCGCCGGTGCGTGCCAGCCTCGAGGACGTGTTCGTCGGTCTCGTCCGGGACGCGGACCCCGGTAGGCAGGCGCAGCCATGAGGGCCTTTGCCGCGAGCGTGGAGGAGGTCTTTCGCGAGGCGGCGGCGCGCTGGACGCTCGTTGCGTACTTCGCCCTCTCGTCGCTCTTCATCCTGATCTTCGCCTGTGCCGTCAACCTCGACATCGTCAACGGCGCGCTGGCCGGCGCGAAGCTCTTCGGCCAGTCGGTCGAGATCGGTGAGCGCTCGATCGACGTGGACAAGGTCGTCCTCGGCTTCGAGTCGGGCTTCTCGGGCTTCCTCTACCTGGTCGGGACCTTCCTCGCCCTCTTCGCGACGGCGCACCTCGTACCGCGCCTTCAGGAAAAGGGAACCATCGACCTCTACCTCTCCCGGCCAGTCGGGCGGGTGTCGATGCTGCTCTCGCGCTACGCCGGCGGCCTCCTGCTCGCCGCCGCGAACCTCGCCTATCTCATCGGGGCCATGTGGGTGATCGTCGTCTGGAAGACGCACGTGCTCCATCCGCGCTTCCTCCTCTCGGGCGCCGTCATCCTCTTCGCGTTTGCGGCGCTCCTCGCGTTCGCGTTCCTCGTGGGGGTCGTGACGTCCTCGACCGGCGTCTCGCTCATGGCGACGTACGCCCTCTTTTTCTTCGGGGCCGTCCTCGCCGCGCACGACCGGATCGCCGCCGCGGTTTCGAGCGAGCTCTCCGCCCGGATCGTCCAGGGCCTCTACTGGATTCTCCCGAAGACGGCCGAGCTCGGCCAGGCCACCGTGGCCCTCGTCGGAGGCAAGGCCGCCCCCGAGCGCCTGGCCGCCTTCGACTCCTTCGCCGTCTATGGATCGACGGCGGTCTTCGCCGCAGCGTCGCTCCTGCTCGCCTCATGGCTCTTCTCGAGAAAGGACTTCTGACATGACCGCTCGTGTGCTCCCGCGTGTCTTTCTGGCTCTTTGCCTCGTCGTCCTCGGTGCGGGCAGCGCCCCGGGCGTGGGCCTCACCGAGGACCCGCTGGCCCTGGTTCCCGCCGACGCCGCGACGGTCGGCGTGATCCACTGGAGCGAGCTGCGCTCCAACCCGCTCGCGGCGCCGTTGTTTGCCCAGATGGACGACGTCTCGGTCGGCGGGGACGGCGCGCGGTTCCTCCGCGAGACCGGGCTGACGCCGCGCGAGGACATCGACACGATGGTTCTGGCGATGACGCGCGTCGGGAGCGGCGCCTCGGGCGCCTCGTCCGATGGGCTGGTGATCGTCGAGGGGCGGTTCGACCTCGTCCGGATCGCCGGCGCGCTGACGGCGCGCGGCGCCGTCCTGCGGAAGGGCGCGAGCGCCGCGTACTACCGCCTGCCGAGCGAGAACGACCGCCGCGACGGGGCCGTGGCCCTCGTCAACCCGCACCTGGTGATCGCGGGCAGCGAGGCGGCGGTCGTCGCCGCGCTCGGGCGGCGGGAGTCGGGCGGGGCGGACGGCCTGATGGCGGGCGGAGGCCTGGGCAAGAGCCTCCCGCGCGTGAACCGCGACGCCTCGGCCTGGGCGCTCGTCGACCTGACCCGGTTTCCCGCCACGCAGCACCTCGAGCTCCACGCGGATGTCCACGTTGACGAAGACGGCGGCCCCTCGCGGGCGATCGTCGGGGCCATGAAGTCGATGTCGTTGCTCGCGCTCCAGGCGACGGTGCATGGCGACGCCCTGGACGTCTCGGCAACCGGCGTCACGAACGACGCCGAGAGCCGTGACCTGCTCGAGGACTCGCTGCGCGGCCTGCTCGCGATGTGGCGCCTGGCCATTCAGGAGAAATCGCCCGACCTCGTTTCCGTGATCCGCCGGTTCCGGGTCGAGAACGACGCCGACGGCGTCTCGATCAGCGGGACGCTTCCCGGCAGCTTCCTGCGCTCGCTCGCCTCCAATCGGCAGGCGAGCAAGAAGTAGCCTGAAGTTCCTCTCCCCCCGGGCGGAGGGAGAGGGCAGGGTGAGGGGGCCTCAGGGCTGGGGCTGGGGCTGGGGCTGCTTGGGCGCGGCCTGCGGCCGCGCCTTCGCGGGGCCTTTGCCCTGGCCGGACGGTGCGGGCGGTGCGCTGGCCGCCGCTTCCTTCTTGAGCTCCTCGCTCTTGGCCGTCATCGCCGCTCGGAGCTCGTCCGAGTGAACCTGCGAGAGCCTCGCGCCCGTCATCGCCGTGCGCTGCATCATCTCGGGAAGCTTGTCGAGCGACTTCTGGCCGGCGGGGGAGCTGTAGAAGGCCGCCATCTGCTTGAGCTCGGCTTCGGTGAAGGCCTCGGTGTACATCTTCGTGAGCTCGGGGAGCATGGCGTCCCACGTCATGTACTTCTTGAGCCACGACAGCATGACCTCGCGGTACGGCGTCAAGCCCGGGTTGCGGCCGATCTCGGAATCGATCATGGCGCTGGCCGTCTCGTTGAGGTTGGTCTGAAGCTTCATGGCCTTGAAGAGCTCCTGCGCTGCGGCGGCGGCCGCCGCCGACGCGGCGGCGTTGGGCGTGGTGGACGCGACCGCGGTGGGCGTCGCGTCGGTCGCGGCGGGCGCCCCGCCTCTCTTGCAGGCGGACGAAACGACGGCGAGGCAGACGGCCGTCAGGGTCAGGGCGAAGCGGGCCAGACGAGGGCGCATCGAGATCCTCCCGGAAGCGTGAGGGCTCGTCCCGCCAAGAAGGCTTCCGGGCAGTCGGACGGAGACATCCCTTCCTGCCGCGAAGAATATGACGGCGCCGGCCGATTCCCGACGAAAAAACCGGAGAAGGGGCGCCGGACGCCTCAGGCCCCGGGTTCGGGCTCCGCGCGGCGCGCCGACCGCAGCATCGCCACCGCGGTATAGAGGACGACCCCGAAGACGAGCCAGCGCAGGGACGTGAGCGGAAGCGACTTGACGACGAAGGCCGCGAGCATGACGGCGGGAATCCCCCCGATCGTCAGTCCCACCGCGGCCCGGAGACTGTAGCTGCCCCGGGCGATGAAACGCAGTCCGCCGACCGGCATCAGGAACGCGCAGGAGCCCATCATGATCGGGAACGCCGCCTGCTGGTTCATGCCGAGCAGGGCGACGAGGATCATGCACGGAGCGTAGAGCCCGATGCCGAGTGTCATGAGCGCTCCGAGGACGAAGTTGCCGGCGATCCCGACCCAGAGCAGGGACGAGTGCAGGCCGAGGGCCTCGCCGTCGGGCGGAAGAATGCCCCGGTTTTTCATGGCGAAGAAGACCGCCGCGACCAGCAGGGCGATGCCCATTCCCGTCTGGACCCGCCGGCGCGGCCACCCGGCGACGACGCCGGCGCCGAGCCAGGCCCCGGCGATCGCGGCCGCGATCATGCCGATGAGCGTCGTCATCTCGACCTGGACGATGGCGATGAAGATGAACGCCTGCACGATCGTCGGCAGCGCGTGGCCGACGTTGAGCGTCCCGGGGATCCTCTCGTCGCGCACGATGCCCTTCAATTTCCAGATCGACGTCGTGGGCGCGAAGGAGCCGATCCCGAGCGTGTCGAAGAAGTTCGTCACGAAGCCGATCGCGAGGGCGAGCGGTCCCGGCTGCGGCCGCTCGCCGGTCTGCCGCGCCGAGCGCACCCAGGCGGCGACGAAGAAGATGGCGACGGCCGCCAGTGCCAGGAAGAGCAGCGCTTTTGCGTCGGACACGTGTCGCGAATAGTAAACGACTCAAATAGAGTCCGCACTCATGAAGATCCGTCGCATCTCGGCATACCCGGTCGCCCTGCCGCTGGTCGAGGGCAGCTACCAGTGGTCGGGCGGCAAGTCGGTCGCCGTCTTCGACAGCACGCTCGTGCGCGTCGAGACGGACACGGGCGCCGTGGGTCATGGCGAGGTCTGCCCGCTCGGGCCGGCCTACCTGCCCGCCTACGCCGAGGGCGTGCGCGCCGGTCTCGCGGTGCTCGCGCCACACCTGATCGGCGAAGATCCGCTCGAGCTCGAGCGCCTGAACCGCCGGATGGACGCGGCCCTCAAGGGGCATCCGTACGTGAAGTCGGGAATCGACATCGCGTGCTGGGACATCCTCGGCCAGACGGCCGGACTGCCGATGGCAACCCTGCTCGGCGGGCGCTACGGCGAGGATTTCGTCCTCTACCGCGCGATCTCGCAGGAGTCTCCCGAGGCGATGGCGGCGAAGGTCGCGGGGTACCGGGCGCAGGGGTACCGGCGCTTCCAGCTCAAGGTCGGAGGCGACCCGGACGTGGACGTCGCCCGCATCCGAGCGGTGAGGTCCGTGCTCGAGCCGACCGACGCGCTCATCGCCGACGCCAACACCGGCTGGCTGCCGCACCAGGCCGCGCGCGTCGTGCGCGCCGTGCGCGACGTGGACGTCTACATCGAGCAGCCATGCGCCACCTACGAGGAATGCCTGTCGGTGCGCCGCCGCACGGACCACCCGTTCGTCCTCGACGAGACGATCGATGGCATGGGGATCCTGCTGCGCGCGGCGGGCGACCTGGCGATGGACGTCGTCAACATCAAGATCAGCAAGTTCGGAGGATTGACCCGGGCCCGGCAGGCCCGGGACCTCTGTGTCTCGCTCGGCATCGCCATGACGATCGAGGACTCCTGGGGGGGAGACGTCACGACGGCCGCGATCGCGCACCTGGCCCATTCGACGCCGCCCGAGCTGCTTTTCACCTCGACCGACTTCAACAGTTACGTCACGGTTTCCACCGCCGAAGGGGCCCCCCGACGGCAAAATGGCCGGATGGCCGCCGGGACCGCGCCGGGGCTCGGCGTCGCCGTCCGCCCGGAGTTCCTGAGGAAGGCCGCCGTCGATGTGTCCTGAAACGGCGCCCTGCTGCTAGTATCCGCGGTTCATGTCCATTGTCGCGGAGCACCTTCCCCCCGAGGTCCAGGTCCTCGTTGACCAGAAGAAGTTCGACGCCCTCGAGGCGCTCTGGACGAAGAAAATCGAAGAGAACGCGGAGGACCTGCCCTTCTTCTTCGGCGTGGCCTCCGCGGTCAAGAAAAAGGGGGGCGCCTCGCAGGCCGTCGCCTGGCTGCGAACGCTCGCCGAGTTTCATGCGCCCGAGGACGGGGACGCGCGCACGCGGGTCCTCCTCGAGATCGCGCGCATGTCGCCCACCGACGCGAGTGTGCGCCGGGACCTGACGGCCACGCTCAAGAGCCGCCATGCCGGGCATCCGGCGCTCAACGCGGTCATCGCGCAGTTCCCTCTCGAAAAAGCGGCCGACCCCTCCGAGGTCGCCGGCCGCATCGCGCGCTGGCTCGCGTTTCAGCCCAACGCGATCTACTTCATGCCGGGCCGCGGCGCCGGCCGTCTCGTCGAGTTGAATCCGGCGCTCGACGTCATGCGCATCGAGATCGGCGGCGCGAAGGTGCCGCTTTCCCTCGTCTCGGCCGAGAAAAACCTCGTGCCGCTTCCGGAGGGCCATTTCCTGCGCCGCAAGGTTCAGGACGCCAAGGGGCTCGTGGAGCTTGCCGAGAAAGAGCCCTCCGAGGCGCTGCGGTTGCTGCTCGCGAGCTTCGGACGACCCCTGACGATGGCAGAGGTCAAGGAGCACTTTGCCGGCATCGTGCCCGAAGAGCGCTGGACGGCGTTCTGGACGGCAGCGCGCAAGAACCGCCAGGTGCTCGTGTCGGGAAGCTCCAAGTCGGCCACCGTGTCGTGGAGCGACAGCGCGGACGCGGCGGAGGAAACCGTGCGCAAGGCGTTCCTCAAGGCGGAGCCCGCCGGACGGATCGATCTCGCCCGCAAGCACGCGAAGCGTTCGAAGGAGCTGGCCTCCTTCTTCGGGGCCGCTCTCGCCGACGACGCGCGGCGGGTCGCCACCAACCGGCCCGCGCTCGCCTGGGAGCTTTCCCAGGCCGCGCTGCGCCTGGCGCCCGAGGTGCCCGAGGCGTACCCGGCCGCGGAGCTGCTGGCTGCCCGGGACCTGAGACGCGTCGTCGGGGAGATCCGCGACCAGGGCGCCCGCGAGAAGGCTTTGGTCGCCGTCCGCGAGAGTCGCCCGGACTGGGCCGAGCTCTTCATCGAGCAGATCGCAGGCGAGGACGACGCGCGCGTTCTCACGACCCTCTTCGACGCCCTGGGAGACCGGGCGGCGGACCTGTCGCGCAAGATCCTGCGCTCGCCGCGTTCGGCGCCCCGCGCCTTCGTGTGGCTCTGCGAAAAGATGCACGAGGACGGCAGGACCGACGCCCCCGGCCTTTTCTTCGCGTTGACCGACGCGATGCGCATGGACGAGTTCTCCCACCTGCGCTCGCGCCTGAAGGAATTCTTCGAGCCCGGAGGCTTCGGCGTGGCTCTCGTGCGGGCGGCTGCTTCCGAGGAAGAGGCGCGGGAGATGCTCCACGCCCTCGACCGCGTCCCCGGCCTCGAGGAGCACCGCCGGGCCACCGTGCGCGAGGCTCTCCTCATGAAGTTCCCCGAGCTGCGAGCGCCGGCGCGCGAGTATCTCTATGCGACGGCCGAGGCGATCGAGTCCAAGCGCCAGGAGGTCATCCACCTCAAGTCGGTCGAGCTGCCCGCCAACGCGATCGCGATGAAGACCGCCAAGGAGCACGGCGACCTGCGCGAGAACTTCGAGTACCACGCTGCCCGCCAGAAGCACGAATACCTGTCGGCACGGATCGCCATGCTCGCCGACGAGCTCTCACGCTCGCGCGCGCTCGATCCGACGAAGATCGAGACCTCGGAGGTGCGTGTCGGCGCCCGCGTGCGCCTGCGCGACGTGGCGACCGGCGCCGAGCGCCACGCGACGATCCTCGGGCCGTGGGACTCGAAGCCGGAGGACGCGATCTACTCCTACCAGTCGGAGTTTGCCGAGCGCCTCCTCGGGGCCAGACTGGGCGACCGCGTCAACCTCTCCGAGGGACAGGTCGAAATCGTCTCGATCGCGCCCTGGAAGCCGTGAAACGGCTCGCCGCCGGCGTTCTCGCTGCGGCGCTCGCAGGGACGGCGCCCGCGGAAGACATCCTGAGGCTTCCGATCGGCGATCCTGCCCGGAAGGGCCGTGAGGCGCCGCTCGTCCTCGATGCCGTCACCGACACCGCCTCGGGCGCCCTGCTGACCCCGTCGGATCTGCCGGCCCGTCTGGCGGACGCGCGCCTCGTCCTCGTCGGAGAGGGGCACACCGAAATGAACTCGCACCGCGTCGAGCGGCGGGTGATCGAGGATCTCCACCGCGCCGGCCGCCGGGTCCTGATCGGGCTCGAGATGTACCCGTACCCCGAGCAGCGCTGGCTCGACGACTGGAGCGACGGCAGGCTCACGGAGGAGGCCTTCCTCGACGGCTCGCACTGGTACAGGAATTGGGGCTACAACTGGCTCTACTACCGCGACATCTTTCTCCTCGCACGGGACAACCGCCTGCGGATGTACGCGATCAACGCGCCGCGGGAGGTCGTGGCGGCCGTCCGGCAGAAGGGCTTCAAGGGCTTGACTCCCGAGGAGGCGGCCCACATCCCGACGCAGATCGACACGCAGAACGCCGACCACCTGCGCCTCTTCAAGGCCTCGTTCGAGGACGTCAGCTTTCACGTCGGCGGCGGCGACGCGCAGTGGAAGGCCATGCTCGACGCGCAATGCACGTGGGACGCGACGATGGCCTTCAACGCCGTGGCCGCTCTGGCCGGGGACGCCGATCCGAAGGCGGTGATGGTGGTGCTCGTCGGCGCCGGGCACGTCCAGTACGGCCTGGGAATCGAGTGGCAGGCGCGGCAGTGGTTCACGGGCAGGGTCGCCTCGGTGATCGCCGTCGCGGTCGAAGACGAGAAGACGGGCCCGGTCAAGAGCGTTCAGGCGTCCTATGCCAACTTCCTGTGGGGCATCCCGCCGGAAGTGGGTTCGCTCTATCCGGAGCTGGGTCTCGCGACGCACACCCGCGCCGACAAGCTCATGGAAGTCCTCGACGTCGAAAAGGACACGCCGGCGGCGGCGGCCGGCTTCCAGGTCGGCGACGTTCTGCTCACGCTCGACGGGGTCCCGCTCTCCGACCGGGAGACGCTCGCGCGCCTGACCGCGGCCAAGCGCTGGGGCGACGGCGCCGCCTTCACCGTGCGCCGCGCCGAAGCGAGCGTGCCGGTGAACGTGCTCCTGCGGCGCGCGCTTCCCGCGAGGGCCGCGGACGCCGGGAAGCCCTGACGGACTACTTCGCCGGGTCGAGAGGCCGCTTGCCCGGCGAGTACTTGAGGACGCGAACCTTCTCCATCGTCACGAGCCCCTCGGCGACCATCTCGTCGAGAGCCGGCAGCAGGCGCTCCACATGGTCGGGCGTGTCCACGATCTCGATGACCAGGGGCAGGTCCTGGGAGAGGCGTTCGAGCAGCGTCGTGTGGAGAACGCTGCGCGCGCCGAAGCCGCCGATGCCCCGGAAGACGGTCGCGCCCGCATAGCCCTCTTTGCGTAGGCGCTGGAGCAGGGCCATCCAGAGGGGCTGGTGCTGCCAGTGGTCCGACTCGCCGATGAAGATGCGCATGAGAACCTGTTCGCCATCGAGAACTCGCATGGGACTACCCTCCGAAGAGCGACCGGCCGAGCGCGAGGCCCGCGAACCCCGCGGCGAGGCAGGCGGCGAGCGTGATCGCCACGTTGCCGACCGCCAGGCGCCAGGCACCATCCTGGATGTACCGGATGGTCTCGTAGTTGAAGGTCGAGTATGTCGTGAAGCCGCCCATCACGCCGGTGGTCAGGGCCAGGCGCAGCGTCGGGGACAACAGCGACGTCGCGAGGCCGACCTGGACCAGCAGACCCACGCAGAACGATCCGATCACGTTGACCGCCAGCGTGCCGTACGGAAAGCCCGCTCCGAGCGCCGAGAGGGCCCATCCCGAGAGCAGATACCGCGCGCCGGTTCCGGCCGCGCCGCCGAGGCAGATCCAGAGAAACCGGCTCATGCCCTGATCTCCTCCTCGAACAGCCGGCGGCGGCGGGCGCCGGCGATCGAGCCGTGCGCGGCCATCACGGGTCCGAAGAGGAAGTACGTGTAGCCCGCCAGCCCGACCAGCCGCGGCGGAACGACGAGGGCGACCACGACCGACACGAGCGCCACTCCGGCCGCGAGCAGATGGCCCACGATGCTTGCCTGCGTGTCGAAGACCTCGACGGGTGTGAGCGCGAGCTCCCCGCGCAGCCGGTACGCGTGGAGATACAGGAGGGCGAGGAGCAGGTAGAGCGCGATGACGCCGCCCCCGTAGATCACGAAGAGCGTCGGCATCTGGGCGATCTCGATGACCGGCTCGACGCCTCCCCCCGGAAGCGGGACCACGGTCGCGGACCCGGTCAGTCCGGAGAGAACCAGGCTGAAGACGAACTTGAGCGGGTAGACGTAGAAGAGCATCACGAAGAGCAGCGCCGCGTTGAGCCAGACCGTCGCGGCGTCCTGGAGGCCATATCGGCGAAAGAACACATAGTGTTCGTGCCACAGAACGATCAGCAGTGCGAAGCAGACGCCGAACGCGAGAAAGCCCCGCATCGTCACCGCGAGCTCGTGGAACGTCCGCGGCACTTCGAGGGAGACGACGAGCAACGTGATCGCGAAGGCGAAGACGGCGTCACTGAAGCCCTCGAGCCGCGTGATCTCGCCACCGCGCCAGCGAAAGCCCTCGCGTTGGCCAATGCGCGTTCCGGCGAGGCGCTCCCGGAGAACGCCGGTCATGGGCGGCTGTGCTCCAGGCCGTCCCGGCACGCCTCGGCGATGAAGAGGTCCTCGGCACCCAGTCCCGTGAAGTCGGCGACGGTGATCCCGGAGCGGTCGTAGACGGCGGGCGCGGTGCAGAAGGCACCGATCTCGACGGCGCGCGCCGCCTCGGAGAGAGCGTGCTGGAGCTCGCCGAGCCGCTCGCACTGGGCGCGCGAGTCCACGAGCAGGAGGGCGGCGCGGCGCAGGATCTCGGCGTCGAGCTCCTGCTTGCCGGGAGAGTCGGCACCGACGGCGCTGACGTGCGTGCCCGGCCGGAGATCGGCGGCGCGCAGCAGCGGCGAACGCGAGGCCGTCGCCGTCACGATGAGCGTCGCGTCGGCGGCGACTTCGGCGGCGGACCCCGCGGCGGCGACGCGCACGCCCGGGAGGCGGACTTCGATCTCACGGGCGCAGGCGGCCGCGCGCCCGGAATCGCGCCCCCAGACGAGGACCCGCGCGAGCGACAGGACCTCGGCGTGGAGTTCGGCCTGGAGGCGGGCCTGGATGCCGGTCCCGAGGATTCCGAGGACGGTGTCCGTCCGCCCCAGCTCTCGCGCGACCATCGCGGACACCGCAGCCGTGCGCAGGTCGGTCAGGTAGCCGCCGTCGTCGAAGTCGACGACCGTCTCCCCGGTCTCGACCGAGACGAGGACGATCGATCCGTAGGGTCGCCGGACGTACGTGCCCGCGACCTTCAGCGCAAAGTGAGGGCCGCCCGTGCGGTAGCTCGATTTGATGTGCACCTCGCCGCCGCCTCCGGCCGAGAGGTCGAGATGCATCGGCATGGGCGTGTCGCACTCGCCGCGCGCCTGTGCGAGAACGGCGTCGCGCATCGCCGTGATCGCCGCCGCGGGCGCGACGGACCTCCGGATCTCCTCCGCGCCGACGAGCCTCATGCCGCCAGGATCGTTCGAAGCGTCGGCAGCGCGACGTTGCGCCCCGAGATGACGGCGACCGCGGGGGCCTCGAGGCGGCCGGCCTTTCCCGTCAGGATCGCGGCCACGGTCACGGCCGAGGACGGCTCGATCAGGTACTGGTGCCGGTCGAGCACGAAGCGTACGGCTTCGAAAATCTCGTCTTCCGTGAGGAGCGCGACGGCGTCGCACCGCGGGCGCAGGACCTCGAAGCCGGTGCGGCCGATCCCGCCCTCCAGCCCTCCCGCCGTCGTCGCGACCGGAGGCAGGGACAGGACCGCCTCGCCCCGTTCGAGCGAGAGCGCGAGGGCGGGGGAGAGCGCGTGCTGGCAGCCGATGATTCGGGCATCGGGCAGGGCCGTTTTCGCGTAGTACGCGAAGCCACCGGCCAGCCCCGCGCCGCCGACGGGAAGCAGAAAGGCCCGCGCCCCCGGACAATCCTCGAGAACCTCCGCGGCGAGCGTGCCGCCGTTGGCGGCGAGGATCTGCGCGTCGTCGAACGCGGTCAGGAACGGCCGCCCGGACCGCGCGGCCTCCTCGCGTGCGACGCGTTCCGTCTCGTCGAAGCCCTCGAAGTCGGACCGGACGACGCGGGCGCCGAGAGCCAGCATCCCCTGGTACTTCGACTCGTCCACTCCGCGGGGCACGTGGATCTCGGCAGGGATCCCGAGCTCGCGGGCGACGTGCGCGACGGCCTTGCCGTGGTTGCCCGCCGAGCACGTGACGACGCCGCGCCGCCGGTCCTCGGGGTCGAGCCGCGACAGGACGAAGACGGCGCCGCGGATCTTGAAGGATCCCGTGAGCTGGAGACACTCGAGCTTCAGGAACACCGGGATTCCGGCGGCCTCGGAGAGAGCCGCCGACGGTTCGATCGGAGTGCGGCGGATTCGGCCCTCGAGCGCCCGACGCGCCTCGAGGACGAGGGGCATGTCGAGGTCGGTCACGATGCCGCCAACTCTACATGGAGCGCGTGCGCGATCTCGCCCCGGACCCGCTCGGCGAGGGCCACGGCGTCGGAGGGGGCCAGGCCCTCGACCGAGATCGGGGGAAGGACCTCCACGGTGGCCGTCGTCCGCTGGAACACGAGCGAGTGTTTCGGCAACGCCGTCTCGGTGCCGGCGATCGCGAGGGGGACGATGTCGATCCCGAGGTCGATCGCGAGGCGGAAGGCGCCCTCCCGGAACTTGCCGAGGCTGCCGTCGGCGCTGCGGGTGCCCTCCGGGAAGACGACGACGGAGCTCTTGTCGAGGAGGCGCTGGCGCATGTCGAGCATCGCCTTTCGGGCGCTCTCCTTGTCGCCGCGCGCGATCGGGATGTCGCCGGCAAGCTTCATTTCCCAGCCCAGCAACCAGATGCGGAAGACCGAGTCCTTGGAGAGGAACTTCATCTCCCACGGCAGCAGCGAGAGCATGTAGACGTCCGCCATCGAGCGGTGGTTCGAGACGAAGAGGTAGGGCCGGCGCGCGTCCGGGTGCACGCGATCGATGACGCGGAAGTCCCAGAACGGGTTCAGCTTGATCCCGATCACGCCGGCGTTTCGCAGGAAGCGCCCGATGCGGTGGCGGCCGGGATCCGAGCCCCGCGTGAGGAGCCGGAAGATGCCCATCGCCGGCGCCCAGAGGATCACGACGATGACGTTGCCGAGCCACCAGAGATAGGACAGCGGGACCGCGAAGGGACGCAGCTCGAAGAAGCGCCGACGCGAGGTCTCCACCGGGCGAGGATCTTACCCGCGGACTTCCCGGGTCAGGCCATTTTTCGCAGGCGCGCCGGGGCTCCGCGCGTGGCCTTGAGCGGAGCGATCGCCGCGCCCTTGCCGGCGGGGACGACCTCGAGCGTCAGAGTCTCCCCCTCGAGCCTTCCCCGGAAGCGGACCGGTTCCCCCGGCGCGTCGGACTGGCCGGACCGCGTCGGTCCCGGGCGCTGACGCGCAAGTGTGCCCGCCACGTCGAATCGCCCCTCGCCGTCGAGCGACAGCGGTCCGTCGGTCTTTCCGGTCGCGGCGTCGAACTCGATCGTCGCGCCGCGGCCGGTGACGGACACGCGGAGCCCGGCGCCGCCCCAAGTCCCTTCCGGCAGGGCGGCGGGCGTTGGCGCGGGTGTCGGACCCGGCACGGCTGAGCGCGCGGCGAGGACGAAGAGGATCGGGGCGATCTGCAACACAGACCACAGCTTACAGCGCCGGTGCGGCCGGCTTGACAAAGGCCGTACACTGTCGCTGGTCATGGTGCGTTTCTGGAGGCGGATTCCGGCGCTCTATCTCCTGGCGCTCTTTGCGGGAGCCGCGGCGGCGCCTCACCATCACCTCGACCCGATCGCCGACCTCGTTTCGGATCGGCCCAGCAACTCCGGGACGTTCACGCAGATCGCCGGCCCGGGCAGCCTCGAGAAGGGCGTCTATCCGGGCGAGCTGGTGCAGGACGAGTCCTGCTTCGCCTGTTTCCACAGCGATTTCGTCACGTCCCTTGCGGTCGCGCTGGTCCTGACCCAGTCGCTCCAGCCCATCCCCGATCGTCCCGTCACCCCCGCGCACTCCGCGCTCGCGCGTCCCGCCTCCGGCACCTCCTCCCGCGCTCCTCCCGTCCAGGCCTGACTTCCGCGACGCGGAGGTCGGCAGGCCCACGCCGGCGGCGCATCGCCGCCGGAGGACGGTTTCACTCCCCATGAGGAGATGTGCACGTGTTCGTTCGAGGATCCGCACCCGATCCGGGCGCGAGGCGGTCTGCGATCCCCGCCGTCGCGCTCGGCTTTTTTTCGATTGCGTTCACAGCGGTCGCGTCGGATGAGGCCGGCCGGCGCCTGACTCTCGCTTCCGCCCTTGCGCTGGCGGAGGCGAAGGGCTTCGACGCGCTGCTGGCCGAGGCGGCGGTCGAGGGCGCCGCGGGAGACGCCGAAGCCGCGCGTCTGCCGCCGAACCCGGCGTTCTCCGCGAGCTACCTGCACGCGACGTCCGTGCCCGTCCCCGGCGGGGAGACGTCTTCGGGCGGCTACGCCCTCTCGGCCGGTGACCAGGGGGCGCTCGAGGGCTTTGCCTCCGGAAAGCGGTCGCTGCGCGCGCGTGCGGCGGCGTCGGCCCTGGCGGCCGCCCGGTCCAACCGCGAGGACGCGCTGCGGATTCTTCGCCGCGAGACCGCGCGCGCCTTCTACGACGCGCTGCTGGCAGAGGCGTCGGAGCGCGTCAGCCGCGCCGTTGCGGGCAACTACGCGCAGACGCTCGACCTGGTCGACATGCGCCTGCGCTACGGCGCTGCGAGCAAGGTCGACCGCGCCCGCGTCGAGACGGCCGCTCTCGAGGCCGACCAGGGCGCGACGGCCGCCGCGGGCGCGGCGGCTCGGGCGCGCGCCGCGCTCGGCCTGTGGCTGGGCGGCGAAGATCTCGAAGGCGTTGCGCTCGAAGGCGAGCTCGGGGGAGGCCTTCCGGGATGGCTGGCAGCGGCGGATCCCGCCGCCCTGCGCGCGGAGGCGATCGCCGGCCGGCCCGACGTGCGAGCCGCGCGGTCGGATCTCGAGCGGGCCGAGGCGGCGCTCGACCTGGCCCGCCGCCAGCGCCTGCCCGATGTGGCGCTGGTTGCGGGTTACACGCGCCAGGGGCCGGACGTCGCGCCGGTGACGCCGCCGACCCTGTCGCTCGGCGCGGCGTTCGAGCTTCCCGTCTTCTCCCAACGGCAGGGGGAAATCGCCCGTGCCGAGAGCGACCGCACGGCGGCCCGCATCGCGCTCGACCGCGCCGAAGCGCGCGCCGCGGCCGAAGCCCGCTCGGCCTGGGCGTCGCTGACCGCGGCGCGGGAGCAGGTCCACCGCATGGAATCGGCCCTGCTCGACCGGGCGCGCGAGGCGCGCGAGCTCGTGCGGTACCAGTATCGCGAGGGCGCCGTCTCCTTGCTCGACCTGCTCGACGCCGAGCGCACCGCCCTCCAGGTCGAGCTCGAGCACGAGCAGGATCTCTACGACCTGCGCGTCGCGGTCGCCGAGATCGAGGCCGCGCTCGGAAGGGCGGTGACGCCGTGAGGCGCGCCGTCGCTGCGTTTGCCGCGGCCCTCGCGCTCGCGGGCGCCGCGTGCCGCAAGGCGGAGCCCGCGCCGCCGACGCCGCCCGCGGGAGAGGTGTGGCTGACCGAGGAGCAGATCCGTGGCGGCCGCCTCGTCATCGAGCCTCTGGCCACGCGCCGACTCACGCTGCACCTCGTCACGGCCGGGCGCGCGGCGTTCGACGAAGGGAGAGTGGCCCACGTCTTTTCCCCGGTCAGCGGCCGGATCACCCGCGTTCTCGGGACCCTGGGCCGGAAGGTGCGGGCGGGCGAGCCCCTGGCCGTCATCGAGAGTCCGGACCTGGCGACCGCCTGGTCCGACCTTCTCAAGGCGCGCGCCGACCGCGTCGCCGCGGGGCACGAGGACGAGCGCCAGAAGAATCTCTTCGAGCACGGGGCGGGCTCGGAGCGGGACGCCGAAGCGGCGCGGGACAACGCGGCGAAGGCCGCGGCCGAGCTCGAGCGCGCCGAGCTGCGCCTGAAGCTCCTGCATGCCTCCGCCGACGGCCCGGCCACCCAGCAGTTCCTGCTGCGGGCCCCGGTCGACGGCGAGATCGTGAATCGCACGGCGACGCCCGGTCTCGAAGTCCAGGGAATGCTGTCGTCGGCCAACATCGTCCAGGAGCTCTTCACGATCGGCGAGCTCGACCCCATCTGGATCTGGGGCGACGTGTACGAGCGCGACCTCGACCGCGTCCGGCCCGGCCAGAAAGTGGCGATCACCTCGGTCGCGTACCCCGGGCGCGCCATCGGCGGAACGCTGAACTACGTCGCCGCGGCCCTGGATCCCCAGACGCACACCGCGCGGATCCGCTGCGTCGTGCCCAACGCGGGGCGGCTGCTCAAGCCCGAGATGTACGTCACGCTGGCGGTCGAGCTCGAGGGCCGCGACGCGCCGGCGCTGCCGCGGTCGGCCGTGATCCGGGCCGGGGAACGCCAGACGGTGTTCCTCGAGGATGGCAAGGCCCCCGACGGGCGAAGACGCTTTTTGCAGCGGCCGGTCGAGCTCGAAGAGGCCGACGACGGCTGGGTCGGGATCGCCTCGGGCGTCAAGCCGGGGGAGCGGGTGGTCGTCTCGGGCTCGATCCTGCTTTCGGGCGGAAGCGACTAGGCGGCGATCGATGGTCCGCCGCCTCGTCGCGCTGTCGCTGCGCCTGCCGGCCCTCGTGATCGCCGGCGCCGTCGTCCTTGCGGGCGCCGGCTTCTGGGCCTACCAGACGCTCGACATCGAAGCCTACCCGGACCCCGTGCCGCCGCGCATCGAGACGCTCGTGCAGCCCGCGGGCTGGGCGGCCGAAGAGGTCGAGCGCTACGCCACCGTGCCGCTCGAGGTCGCGCTCAACGGGATGCCGGGTCTCGACCACATCCGCTCGATCTCGGTGTTCGGCCTCTCCGACATCAAGTGCTACTTCAAGTGGGGCACGGACTACCGCGAAGACCGCCAGGAGGTCTTGAATCGCCTCGTCACGGCGCAGCTGCCGAACAACCTCCAGGCCGTGCTGTCTCCCGAGAACGCGATCGGGGAGATTTACCGCTACGTCGTGACCGGGCCGGGCTACTCGCCGCAGGAGAAGAAGACGGCGCAGGACTGGATCCTCGAGCGGCAGTTCAAGCAGGTGGAGGGCGTGCTCGACGTGTCCGGGTTCGGCGGGCTCGTCAAGCAGTACCAGGTGGACGTGGACCCGTACCGGCTGCGAGGCCAGGGGCTCTCGCTCGCGCCCCTGTTGTCGTCGCTCGCCGCCTCGAATCAGAACGTCGGCGCCAACGTCTTGAACCAGGGCGAGCAGTCCTTCAACGTGCGGGGCATCGGGCTCATTCGCGGCCTGGACGACGTGCGCAACGTCGTGGTGTCCTCGAACCGCGGCACGCCCGTGCGGGTCGGGGACGTGGCCGACGTCGCCATCGGGCACGCGCCGCGCCTTGGGATCGTCGGCCAGGACTCGGACGACGACGTCGTGCAGGGGATCGTGCTGATGAAGGTGGGCGGCAACACGCGGAGCACGCTCGAGGGCGTCCGCGCGAAGGTCGAGGAGATCCGCCGCGACCACCTGCTTCCTCCGGGCATGGACATCCGGCCTTACTACGACCGCACGCAGCTCATCGAGACGACGACGCACACGGTCCTGCACAACCTGGTGCTCGGCATGATCCTCGTGTCGGCGGTGCTGCTGCTCTTTCTCGGCAGCTGGAGAGCGGCGCTGCTCTCGGCGCTCAACATTCCGCTGGCGCTCTTCGCGGCGCTGATCGGCATGGCGGTGGGCGGCACCCCCGCCAACCTCATCTCGCTCGGGGCCGTGGACTTCGGGATCATCGTGGAATCCACGGTCATCATGATCGAGGCCTGCGTCCGCCACCTCGGCCGTGATTCCAGCGGCTCGCGCGAGCAGAGGGTTCTCGCGGCCGCGTCGGAGGTCGGCCGGCCGATCGTCTTCTCGACGATCATCCTCGGCGTCGCCTTCCTGCCCCTGTTCACCCTGACCGGCGTGACCGGGGTGATCTTCTCGCCCATGGCGCACACGTACGCGTATGCGATCGCGGGCGCGTTCCTCCTGTCGTTGACGCTCACCCCCGTGCTCGCCCGGCATCTGCCGCTCGGTCGCGAGGAGCGCGACAGCGCGCTGCTGCGCGCCCTCCATCGCCTCTACGTTCCGGCCACCGAGTGGGCCCTGCGCCGGCCGGGCCTGGCGGCCGCGGCGGGGCTGATCCCGGTGCTGCTGTTCTTCGCCCTCTTTCCGTTCATCGGCCGCGAGTTCATGCCGAAGCTCGAGGAGGGAAACTTCTGGATCCGGGCGACCCTGCCGCTCTCCGTGTCGCTGCCGCAGTCGTCGCGGTACGTGCGCCGCATGCGGGAGATCCTCCGCGAGAGGCCCGAGGTCGAATCCGTCGTGTCCATGGTCGGACGGCCGGACGACGGGACGGACGTGGGGGGGCCGAGCAACATCGAGATTTTCGTTCCGCTCAAGCCCTTCGACACGTGGAAGCGCGGCCTCGACAAGCCGGCGCTGACGAAGATTCTGTCGGACCGTTTCGCGCGCGAGTTTCCGGGGATCGACTTCAACTTCTCGCAGAACATCCAGGACAACGTCGAGGAGGCCCTTTCCGGAGTCAAGGGCGAGAACACGGTGAAGGTGGTGGGCCCCTCCCTCGCCGTGGACGAAGAGAAGGCCAGGCAGATCGAGGCCGCCCTCAAGCAGGTGCGCGGCGTCGAGGACCTCGGCATGATCCACACGCTCGGTCAGCCGAACCTGACGATCACGCCGGACCGCGTCGCTTGCGCGCGGTACGGACTGAACGTGGGCGAC
>DATMNJ010000135.1:0-5257 GCA_035569175.1 Thermoanaerobaculia bacterium
GCCAGCGCTTCAGCTTCGACAGCGGCCGCGTCTCTTCGATCCGGACCCGGTCCCCCACCTTCGCGGCGTTGCCCTCGTCGTGGGCGTGGAACCGGCTCGTGCGCTTGATCGTCCGCGTGTACTCCGCGTGCTGCACGCGCCGCTCCACTTCGACGACGATCGTCTTGTTCATCTTGTCGGAGACCACGCGGCCGATTTTGATCGCGCGGCTCTTCTTTTCGGCCGTCTCGTTCACTGGGACGCTTCTCCCTTCAGCTCCAGGGCCCGCCGGTACGTCTTGACGCGGGCGAGGTCCCGCCGCATCACCCGCAGGCGCGTCGGATTCTCGAGTTGCCCGGTCGACTTCTGGAGCCGCAGCTTCCAGGACGCCTCCCGAAGCTCTTTTTCCTTCTCCGCGAGGTCCGCCGGCGTCTGGTGGGCGAGCGCCTCGCGCTCCTTCTTCTTCATCGGACCTCCATCTCGGACTCGCGCGTGACCATGCGCGTCTTGAGGCCGAGCTTGTCCGCGGCGAGCTCGAGCGCTTCCTTGCCCGTCGCGAAGTCCACGCCCTCCATCTCGTAGAGGATGCGACCCGGCTTGACGACGGCGACCCATCCCTCGGGCGCGCCCTTGCCCTTGCCCATGCGGGTTTCCGCCGGTTTCTTGGTGTACGGCTTGTCCGGGAAGATCCGGATCCAGATCTTTCCGCCGCGCTTGACCGCGCGGGTCATGGCGATGCGGCCGGCCTCGATCTGCCGGGCGGTGATCCAGCCGGGCTCGAGGACCTGGAGCCCCATGTCTCCGAACGCCAGCTCGCCGCCGCGGTAGGCCTTGCCCCGCATGCGTCCCCGCTGCTGCTTGCGATACTTCACCTTGGAGGGCATCAACATGATTTAGCTCGTCTTTTCTCGGCGTGTGTCCGTCTGCAATCCGTGTCGTCGGCGGCCTAGGCCGCGGTCTTCCGTCGGTTCTTGGCCTTGTGCTGCTCGCCGCGGTAGATCCACGTCTTGACGCCGATCTTCCCGTAGGTCGTGTTCGCTTCGGCGAAGCCGTAGTCGATGTCGGCCTTCAGGGTATGGAGCGGCAGGCGCCCCTCCTGGTACCACTCCGACCGGGCGATCTCGGCCCCGTTCAGGCGGCCGGCGCACCGGATCTTGATGCCCTGGGCGCCGAATCGGAACGCCGACTCGATCCCCTTCTTCATGGCGCGGCGGAACGCGACCCGGCGCTCGAGCTGCATGGCGATGGACTCGGCCACCAGCTGGGCGTCCGTTTCCGGCCGCTGGATCTCGATGATGTTGATGTGGACCTCGATCCCGGTCCGCTTCTGGAGCTCGTCGCGCAGCTTGTCGACCTCGGCGCCCCGTTTGCCGATGATGATCCCGGGCCGCGACGTCTGAATGTTGACCTTGAGCTTCCCGGCGAAGCGCTCGATGTCGATCTCGGACACTCCCGCATGCGACAACCGCCGCTTGAGCTCCTTGCGCAGGTTGAGGTCCTCGTGGAGGAACTTCAAGTAGTCCTTCTCCGAGAACCAGCGCGAGTGCCAGGTCCGATTGAAACCGAGCCGGAAACCGTAGGGGTGAACTTTCTGGCCCATCGTCTACACCTCGTCCGAGAGTTCGATCGTCACGTGGCTCTTGCGGTGCAGGACGCGAAACGCGCGCCCCATCGGCGCCGGCCGCACCCGCTTCTCCTGGGGCCCCTTGTCCACCGTGATCTTGCGGACCACGAGCTGGTCGACGTCCAGGTGCGCTTCCTTCTGTTCCGCGTTGGCGACCGCCGAGCGGAGCGTCTTGAGAAGGTCGCGCGCGGCGGCCTTCTTCGCGTGACGCAGGATCGCGACGGCGTCGTTCACCGACTTGCCGCGCACGAGGTCGGCGACCAGCCGTACCTTCTGCGCGGAACCCTTCATGTACCGGAGCTTCGCGGTCGCTTTCATGGCGATCCCTTACCCCTTCGCCGGAGCGGCCGGAGCGGCGCCCGGGGCCGAGATCGGCTTGCCCGCGACCGGGGCGCCCGTCTCGGCCTTCTTGCCGCTGTGGCCCTTGAAGATCCGGGTCGGCGAGAACTCGCCGAGCTTGTGCCCGACCATGTTCTCGGCGATGTACACCGGGATGAACTTGCGGCCGTTGTGGACGGCGATGGTGTGGCCGACCATGTCCGGAATGATCGTCGAGCGCCGGGACCAGGTCTTGATGACCTTCTTTTCCCGGGTCGCATTGAGAGCGGCCACCTTCTTGGTCAGGTGGTCGTCCACGAACGGGCCCTTCTTGACGGAACGCGTCATCGTTTATGCCTTCGACTTGCGGCGCCGAACGATGAATCCGTCGGTCCGCTTGTTGTTGCGAGTCTTCATTCCCTTGGTCTTCCAGCCCCACGGCGAGGTCGGATGGCGGCCGCCCGAGGTCTTGCCCTCGCCGCCTCCCATCGGATGGTCCACCGGATTCATCGAAACGCCGCGGTTGTGCGGCCTCCAGCCCATCCACCGATTGCGTCCGGCCTTGCCGATCGAGACGTTCTCGTGCTCGAGGTTGCCGACCTGCCCGATGGTGGCGTAGCACTCGATGTGGACCTCGCGGACCTCGCCCGAGGGCAGGCGCACCTGGGCATAGGAGCCCTCCTTGGCCATCAGCTGCGCGGCCGCGCCGGCCGAACGGACGAGCTGGCCGCCCTTGCCCCGCGTCAGCTCCAGGTTGTGGATCGTCGTGCCGAGCGGGATCGCGCGCAGCGGCAGGGCGTTGCCCGCGACGATGTCCGCCGTCGGGCCCGCCACGACCTTCGCGCCGACCTCGAGGCCGTTCGGGGCCAGGATGTAGCGCTTCTCGCCGTCGGCATAGTGGAGCAGCGCGATTCGCGCCGTCCGGTTCGGGTCGTACTCGATCGACGCGACCTTCGCCGGGATGTCCAGCTTGTCGCGGCGAAAGTCGATGATCCGGTACAGGCGCTTGTGCCCACCGCCCATGAAGCGGCTCGTCTGCCGCCCCTGGCTGTTGCGCCCGCCCGTTCCCCGCAGCCCGACGGTCAGGCTCTTCTCCGGACGCACCGGAGAGAGCTCCGAGAAGTCGTGCATCGTCTGGAACCGCCGCCCGGCGGAAGTCGGTTTGTACTTCTTGACTGCCATTACACGCCCTCGAAGAACTCGATCTTCTGATCCGGCGCAAGCCGGACGTAGGCCTTTTTCCAGGCCTTGCGCTGGCCGATGAACCGGCCCATGCGCTTCCGCTTGCCTTGACGATTCGCGAGACGGACGTCCGCGACCTTCACGCTGAACAGCTTCTCGACCGCCTTGGCGACCTCGATCTTGTTCGCCGTGACCGCGACCTCGAAACAGATCGTGTTGGAGGCTTCCTTGAGGCGGGTCGCCTTCTCCGTGATCAACGGCCTCCGAATCAACTCCTGCGGCTGCATCACTCGCCTCCCAGGTTCTGGACCACGCGCGTGAGCGCCTGCTTCGAGAGCACCACGGTCCCGTGCGCGAGCACGTCGTACGCGTTGACGCCGAGGGCGTCGACGAGCTTCCAGTCCTTGACGTTGCGCGAGGCCCGGGCGAAATTCGCGTTGTCCCGCGAGTCGACGAAGAGGGCCTTGCCCTCGATGCCGAGGGCGCCGAGAGCCGCCTTCAGGTCCTTCGTCTTGGTGCTCGCCACCTCGAGACGGTCCACGATGACGATCCGCTCCTCGGCCAGCCTCCGCGAGAGGACGGACTTCAACGCGTTCTTCTTCTCGCCGACCGACACGTCCTGGGCGTACGACCTCGGGACGGGCCCGTGCGACGTGCCGCCGTGGCGGTGGATCGGCGGCCGGCTGCCGCCCTGGCGGGCGCGCCCGGTCCCCTTCTGCTTGAAGGGCTTCTTGCCGGAGCCTGAGACCTCGGACCGCACCTTGGTCTTGTGGGTGCCGGCGCGCAGCCCGGCGAGGTAGGCCTTGACGACCTCCCACACCAGGTGCTTGCGGTAGGGATAGGCGAAGACGCCGGCGGGCAGGGCGACCTCGCCCACCTGCTCCTTCTTCCAGTTGATGACGGGAATCTTGGCCATAACTCTTATGCTTTCTTCGCGAAGCTCGAGCGCACGATCTTCACGATCGAGTTGCGCGCGCCCGGGACGGGCCCGGAGATGTACAGCAGGTTCTTCTCGAGATCGACGCGCACCACGACCAGGTTTTTCGTCGTGGATTGGCGGCCGCCGAGCCGGCCCGAGGACCGCGTGCCCGGGTACACCCGCGACGGGAAGGCCGACGGGCCGATGGAGCCCGGAGCCCGGTGGAACATGGAGCCGTGCGTCGCGGCGCCTCCGCGGAAGCCGTGCCGGGCGACGACGCCCATGAAGCCTTTGCCCTTGGACGTGCCGATCACGTCGACGTGGTCCTTCTCGGCGAACACGTCGCAGAGCAGCTTGTCGCCGGGCTTCAACTCGTCTCCCGTGTCGGCCTGGACTTCCATGAGGGTCCGCATCGGGGCCACGCCCGCCTTTTCGAAGCGACCCTTGGCCGCCTGGTTGGCGCGGCGGTCCGGGCGCGGACCGACGAAGCCGATCTGGAGGGCGTCGTACCCGTCCTTGTCGGCGGTCTTCTTCTGGACGACGAGGCAGGGGCCGGCCTGGACGACGGTGACCGGCACGACGATGCCCTCCGTCGTGAAGATCTGGGTCATCCCCACCTTTTTTCCGATGATGCCGTGTACGGCCATAACTCGCTCGCTACTGCCTTACTTGCCGAAAGCCTTGATCTCGACGTCCACGCCCACCGGAAGCTCGAGCTTCATCAGGGCGTCGACGGTCTGCGACGTCGGCTCGAGGATGTCGAGCAGACGCTTGTGAGTCCGCATCTCGAACTGCTCGCGCGACTTCTTGTCGACGTGCGGCGAGCGGTTGACCGTGTAGCGGGAGATCGCCGTCGGCAACGGGATCGGGCCCGCGACCTTCGCCCCGGTCCTCCGAGCCGTGTCGACGATTTCGCTCGCCGACTGGTCGAGGATCCGGTAATCGAAGGCCTTCAGCCGAATGCGGATCTTGTCGTTCTTTGGCATGTTGCTCGCTCGCTTTGGCGTGTGCCGGGAGCCGGTAGCCGTGAGCCGGGCGACCCGGCTTCGGTTTACGGCCTACGGCCTACGGTTGACGACCCTCCCTATTCGAGAATCTCCACGATGGTTCCGGCGCCGACGGTGCGGCCGCCCTCGCGGATGGCGAAGCGCAGGCCCTTCTCCATGGCGATGGGCGTGATCAGGTTGATCTCCATGTTCACGTTGTCGCCGGGCATCACCATCTCGACGCCCGCC
>DATMNJ010000136.1:0-12192 GCA_035569175.1 Thermoanaerobaculia bacterium
GGGCCGCGGCCGGATCTGCATCAGCGCCCGCGCAGAGGCCGGACAGCTCGTCCTCGCTCTCCGGGACAATGGGCCCGGCTTGAAGGACGACCCTTCCCCGGCACCGGGCATCGGCCTCGCCAACACGCGCCGGCGCCTGCAGACCCTCTATCCGGGCGCCCACGACCTGGTCCTGGCCGGGTTGCCCGAGGGCGGCTGCGAGGTCCGCCTGCGCCTGCCGCTCGAGCTGGCGCACGTCGCCCCGCACGCCGTGACGCCGATCCTGCGCGCGTCCTAGTCGGAGCGGCTGCGCTCCCTCACCTGCTCGGACGTCAGGCCGTAGATGGGCGGCGTCGGGACCCCGAGCAGGCCGAGGGCCATGTAGAGCTGGCCGCGATGGTGGATCTCGTGCTCCACCATCAAACGCAGCCACTTCCCGACCGAGAGCGACGCGCCCCCCGGCGTCACGCACTTCTCCTGGAGGTCGGCATCCGTCAGAGCGCCGAGGATGTCGCGTGTCTCCGCATGACAGCGCTCGAGGTAAGCGCGCACCGCCTCGAGCCCCTCGGCCAGCTCGCGCCCGTGGCCGGGATAGCGCGAAGGCCGGCGCGCCGCGTTCTCCGCGTACATGTAGCGCTCGATCGCCGCGAGGTGTCGGACCGTATCGCCGAGCGTGAATTTGCCCGGCTGCCACGTCCATTCGATCCGGTCCGCGGGAATGCAGTCGACGACGCGCAGCGTCCGGCCCCGAACCTTGTCCCAGTAGTCCACGAACGCCGCGACGGTCCGAACTTCCACGACGGCCCCCTCAGGCCAGGTCGGCCGCACGGATGGGCAGCCGGCGCAGGCGCTTTCCGGTCGCGGCGAAAAGGGCGTTGGCCAGGGCGGGCGCCACGCACGGCACGGGAATCTCGCCCAGGCCGGTCGCCGCGCCGTGCCCCGAAAGGACGACGGTCTCGAGCTTCGGCGTCTCGTCCATCCGGAGGACCGGATAGGCGTCGAAGCTCGTCTCGACGACTCTCCCCTTCGCGATCGTGACCTCTCCCTTCAGGGCGTAAGAGAGCGCCCAGATGACGCCGCTCTCGACCTGGCCCTCGGCGCCGGAAGGATTGACCGCCTGCCCGCAGTCCACGGCCGTGACCACCCGATGCACCACGACGTCGCCCTTGCCGCCCACCGAGGCATCCACCACCTGTGCGACGAGCGTGCTTCCGTCGTAGACGTTGCAGGCGAGCCCTCGACCCGACCGGCGACCCGGGCGGGCGGCAGGCGGGGAAGCCCAGCCGGCCTTCTCGGCGGCCAGACTCAGAACGCGCGCGAGTCCCGCCCGGTCGACGCCCCGGGACCCGGCCGCATGCGAGGAGGCCGGACCGAGCAGGGCCAGCCGCAGGGCGAGCGGATCCTGCCCCGAGCGCGCGGCCAGCTCGTCCAGGAAACACTCCCGCGCGAAGATGTTTGCCGGGTAGTGCACCGCGCGCCAGGCGCCCGTGTGGATCGGCGACTCGATCTCGCTCCACGAGACGGCGAGGTTCGCGATGTCGTACGGAATGTCGTAGCCGCCCCAGGGATTCCCTTCCGGATCCGACTTCGGATTGAACGCGCCGAACATCGTGAGGTGAAACGCCGTCGCGTGGTGCTTCCACGCGACGACGCGCCCGGAAGCATCGAGGCCGGCCGCGACGTCCACCCGGGCACCCGGGTGGACGCGGTCTCTCAGAAAGTCGTCTCGCCGCGACCAGACGACCTGCACCGGGCGTTTCGCGGCGCGCGCGACCGCGACGGCTTCCACGGCGTAATCGGCGTCCAGCCGCCGGCCGAATCCGCCGCCGAGGAGCGTGACGTGCACGGTGACCTTCTCGGGCGCGATCCCGAGAAGCCTCGCGGCCTCCCGCTGCACGCGCTGCGGGTTCTGGGTGGGCGCCCAGATCTCGCAGGCGCCGTCGGCGACCCGCGCCGTACAGTTGCCCGGCTCCATCGTCGCGTGCGCCTGGAACGGCGCCCGGTAGGAGGCCGAGAGCCGCGTCGCCGCCGTGGCCAACGCGGTTCCGGCATCGCCGACCGTCCGGGTCGCCCGGCCGGGCTTTTCCGCGGCCGCGTCGATCCGCCGCCAGAGCTCCGCCGTATCGATCCCGCCGGCGGCTCCGTCGTCGAACGCGGCCGCGAGCGCGTCGCGGCCCTCGAAAGCGGCATACGTGTTCTCCGCCAGGACCGCGACGCCGCCGTCGAACTCGACCACCTCGCGCACGCCGGGGACTCTCTTCGCGCTCGCCGCGTCGAACCGCACGACACGGCCGCCGCGGACCGGGCACACCGCCACCGCGGCGAAGAGCATTCCGGGCACGCGCGTGTCGATCCCGTAGATGGCGCGCCCGGTCACGATCGCCGGCCCGTCGATGCGGCGCACACGCGTGCCGACGAGGCGAAAGTCCTTCGGATCCTTCAGCCGGGGCTCCTTCGGAACCGGCAGCGCCGAGGCGGCCGCCACGAGCTCGCCGTAGCCGAGCTTGCGGCCGGAGGCCGCGTCGATCACCTGCCCGGCCTCCGTCCGGCACGCGGACGCCGCCACGCCCCAGCGCCGCGCCGCCGCCTCCACGAGCATCTCGCGCGCGGCGGCCCCGGCCTGTCGCAACGCCTTCCACGAGCCCTCCACGCTGCCGCTGCCGCCCGTGCTCATGCGCGGGTAGTCGGGTCCAGGGGACGCCTGCTCGAGGGTGATCGTCTGCCAGTCGGCGTCGAGCTCCTCGGCGAGGACCATCGCGAGCGCCGTCCTCACGCCCTGACCCATCTCGGAACGGGCGATCACCAGGGTCGCGCGGCCGTCGGCTCCGACTCGCAGCCATTGGTTCGGCGCAAAGCGCGCGGCCGCCGGGGTCCCGGATTCGGCGAACAGGGGAATGCGCAGGACAAGGGCCGCGCCGCCGAGGGCGCCGGCCTTGAGGAACCCCCGCCGCGTCGGCGTCATCGCGTGAACCGGCCCATAGCGCGCCTCTCCCACCCACACTCTAGCGAATCCCGAGGCGCGAGGGTCTCGACCTCCGGACGAAATCCGCGATCCGGCGGACGGCCGCCGGCCCTCAGCCGCGCAGCGCCACCATCGGATCGACCGACGTCGCGCGACGAGCGGGGACGAAACACGCCGCCGCGGCCACGACGAGAAGCATCAGCGCGACCACGAAGAAGGTCGGCGGGTCGGTCGGCGAGACCTCGTAGAGAAGGCTCGCCCACAGGCGTGTCAGGATGAGCGCTCCCGCCAGTCCCACCGCGAGGCCGATGCCGACCAGCCGCATGCCCTGGCGCAGCACCATCGCGCGGATCGATCCCGGCAGGGCGCCGAGCGCCATGCGGATCCCGAACTCCTGCCGCCGCTGGCCCACCGAGAAGCCGATCACCCCGGCGATGCCGGTCGCCGTGATGACGAGCGCGAGCGTCGCGAACAGCAGGAGCAGCGTCGTCGTCAGCCGGGGCGAATCGAGCGCGCCCGCGCGCACCTCATCGAGCGTTCGGAATCGGTCGACCGGCTGCTCGGGCCCGATCGCATGGACGGCCGCGCGCACCGTGCGCTCCATGCGGTGCGGCTCGATGGCGGTGCGGACGAGGCACGTCAGGGCCAGACCCGGATACTGCCGGATCGACAGGTACACCTGGTCGAGCGGCGGTTCCGCGAGCGAGTACTGCCGGACGTCCCCGACCATGCCCACGACCGTCAGCCAGGTGGTCTTGCCGGGATCGGTCTCGATCCCGATGCGCTTGCCGACCGGATCCTCGCCCGGCCACGTCCGGCTGGCCATGTGAACGTTGATGACGGCGACCGCGGGCGTCTCGAACTGGTCCGTGGGAGCGATGGCGCGGCCGCGCAGGATCGGCACGCCGATCGTCTTGAAGTAGTCGCCGCTGACCCGCTGAAAATCGGCGTGGGGCCGCTTCTCCGGCGACGTCGTGCCCCTGCCCTCCACCTCGAACTCGCCGTTGGCCGGGCCGCCCTCGTTCAGCGGGAAGGTCCCGGAGAGAGCCACGGACGCGACGCCGGGCTCCGCGGCCAGGCGCTCGAGAATCCGGTCCTGGAAGGTGCGCCGATCGGCGGCAGTCGGATACCGCGTGAAGTTCAGGCTCATCCGCGCGGTCAAGACCTGTTCGGTTCGGAACCCCGTGTCCACGTGCGACAGCTTCCAGAGCGTGCGGAGCATCAGGCCGGCTCCGGCCAGCAGTACGAAGGACACCGCGACCTGGGCGGCGATCAGGAACCGGCCGGCCTTCAGACGCCCGCGCGTCGCGTCCGACGTGTCGCGCCCGTCCTTGAGCGCGCCGACGAGGCCCTGCTGGCGCGACACGGCCGGGATCAGGCCGAGAGCGACCCCGACGGCGAGAGACACGCCGAGGGAGAACAGGAGCACGGGCAGGTCGACCGAGATCTCGGAGGCTCGCGGCGTGAACCGCTCGGCGAAATGCACGAGCAGCCCGCGGCCGGCGGCGGCGAAGGCGACGCCGAGAAACCCGCCGACGATCGCGACGAGCAGGCTCTCCGTCAGCAGCTGCCGCGTCAGGCGCCCCCGGCCGGCGCCGAGCGCCGCCCGCAGCGCCATCTCTTTCTCCCGGCGCACGAGCCGGGCGAGCGAAAGGTTCGCCACGTTGGCGCAGGCGATCAGGAGCACGAGACCGACCGTCCCGAACAGCATCAGGAAGGTCGGCCGCGCCCGGCGCGTCAGCTCCTCGCGCAGGGGCACGGGCGCGATGTCGAGGCGGGCCCCGGCGGGGTACGCGTCCGGATACTCGCGGGAGAGGCGCGCGGCAATCGTCGCCAGGTCGGCGCGGGCGGAGGGCAGGTTGGAATCGGGCTTGAGCCTCGCGAAGGCCGCGAGCATTCCCATCTTGCGATTGGTTTCCATGTCGGGGTCGGACCGGAACGGGCAGGCCGACACCGGCATGTAGACGTCGTTGTTCTCGGGATATCCCGGGATCGGCGGCAGGACGCCGATCACCGTGTGGGGCCGGTCGTTCATCTCGAACACGCGGCCGATGACCTTCGGGTCGCCGCCGAAGCTGCGCATCCAGTAGTCGTGAGACAGGACGAGGACGGCCTCGGCGCCTTTGGCATCTTCGCCGCGCACGAAGGTCCGGCCGAGAACCGGGCGCACCCCGAGCACGTCGAAGAAATTCGCGGAGACGACGCCCGTCTGCACGCGCTCTGCCTCCGCGCGACCGAGGAGCACGAAGTACATGGAGTGGTACTCGACGACGCCCTCGAAGCTGTGGCTCAGGGTCTTCAGGTCGTTGATCTCCGGCACCGAGAAACGCCCGTCCTCGACCCCCGCCCCGGGAGCGTCCACTCGGATGCGCACCAGCCGATCGCCGCCGCCATAGGGAAGCGACTGCAGCAGGACGCCATGAACGACCGAAAAGATTGCCGAGTTCGCGCCGATCCCGAGAGCGAGGGTCAGGATGGCGGCGGCGGCATAGCCCGGGTTCTTGCGGAGGGAACGCAGGCCGTAGCGAACGTCCTGGAGGAGCATCTCGACGTGCATCGCCCGGCTCGACTCGCGAGATTCTTCCTTCGTCTTTTCGATGCCCCCGAATCGAACGAGGGCCGCCCGGCGGGCGTCGCCGGGCGCCATGCCTCGAGCGACGTTTTTCTGGGTCTCCTGCTCGAGGTGGAACGCGATTTCGTCATCGAGCTCGCGCTCGCTGCGCTTCGAGTCGAAGAGGCTCTTGAGGCTGCCGGCGATCTTGCGAAGCATGGCGTTGCCTCCCTTGCTCTAGGTGGACGCGAGGACGCGGCCGACGGCGGCGACGAAGCGTTCCCAGCTCTCGGTTTCCTCGGCGAGCTGGCGGCGCCCGAGGCGGGTGAGGTTGTAGAAGCGCGCCCGCCGGTTGTTCTCGGAGCTGCCCCACTCCGCTCCGATCCAGCCCTTCTCCTCCAGCCGGTGGAGGGCCGGGTAGAGGGAGCCCTGGTTGACGGACAGGACGTCCTCGGACAGCTGCTGGATCCTCTGGGAGATCCCCCACCCGTGCATCGGTCCGTTTGCCAGGGTCTTCAGGACCAGGACGTCCAGGGTTCCCTGCAGGAGGTCGCTTTTCGAGGGTGCCATGCGCCGTGCTCCTCTCCTATCGAGTCTCTACAGGAGTGTACGGCGCTTCCTGTCGAAGGTTCAGGGGAAGGGCGACTTTTTTTCGCGGAGGCCCGCGATAGGCTTGGAGAACTTTCGAGGAGGGATCGTGAAAAAAGGACCCACTCTCGCTGCCCTCGCGTTGCTCGCCGCTCTCCCCTCCTCCGCGGCCGAACCGCCCGCCACGCCCCCGGTCGCCGTGCGCGCGGCCCGCCTGGTCGACGTCCGTTCCGGGCGGTACGTGGAGCACCCGGTCGTGGTCGTCGTGGGAGACCGGATCGAGAGCATCGGCTCGGCCGTCCCGCCCGGCGCGACGGTCGTGGACCTCGGGGACCGCGTCCTGCTGCCCGGCCTGGTGGACGCGCACACGCACATCCTTCTTCAGGGCGACGCGACCGAGGGCGAGTACGAGGACCAGATCCTGAAGGAATACCCCGCGCATCGGGTCGTGCGCGCCGTGCGAGCGATGCAGATCGGCCTCGCGCACGGCTTCACGACGATGCGCGACCTCGAGACCGAGGGCGCCGGGTACGACGACGTCGGCATCCGCGACGCGGTCAACGAGGGGGTCGTGCCGGGACCGCGGCTCAAGGTCGTCGGCCCGGCCCTCTCGACGACGGGCACCTACCCCATCCTCCATTTCCGGCCCGACTGGAAGTTTCCGACGGGGGTCATGGTCTGCGACGGCGCCGACGGGTGCCGCAAGGCCGTGCGGGAGCAGCTCTCGTACGGCACGGACTGGGTCAAGATCTACGCGAACACGGGAGGCCTCCGCCTGACCGCCGACGGCTACGTCGACTCTCCTCCGAACTGGACGAAGGAGGAGATCGAGGCCGTGGTCACGGAGGCCCACGCGAAGGGCGCCCGGGTCGCCGCACACGCCCGCTCGGACAGCGGCGTTCGCCTCGCCGTCGCCGCCGGCGTGGACTCGATCGAGCACGGGGACTCGATTCGCCCGGAGATCGCGGCCGAGATGGCGAAAAAAGGCATTGCCTTCTGCCCGACGTTGACGGTCGTCCACTACGTTTCGGGGCCGCGGGCCGCGGCCGGCTGTGCGCTCTGCGAGCAGTCCGCGAAGATCCAGGCGAGATCCTTCGCGAACTGCCGCAAAGCCGGCGTGAAGATCGTCTTCGGTACCGATGCGGGCGGCTTTCCCTGGACCGAGATCAACCAGGCGAAGGAATTCGAGTACGAGGTCGAGCTCGGCATGACGCCCCTCGAGGCGATCCGCACGGCCACGACGAACGCGGCGGAGCTGCTCGGCATGTCCGGCCAGATCGGGGTGATCGAGAAGGGCGCCTATGCGGACCTCGTCGCCGCGCCGGGGGACCCCCTGGCGAACGTGGCCGCCCTTTCGAAGATCGACTGGGTGATGAAGGGCGGCAAGGTCGTCGCCGCGCCCCCGCGGTGAAGGGCGTTCCGAGATGCTGCGCATCGGGCTGACCGGCGGACTCGCCTCGGGCAAGTCGACGGTCGCCCGGCTCCTGGCCGCCCGCGGTGCGGAAGTCTTCGACGCGGACGATCTCGTCCGCGACCTGTACCGCCCCGGCGGCGGCGCCGCGCACGCCGCGCGGGACCTCTTCGGCGACGCGGCCCTCGACGCGCATGGCGCGGTCGATCGGGCACGCATCGCGGAGATCGTCTTCCGCGATCCTGCCCTGCGCCGGGCGCTCGAGGCGCGCATTCACCCCCTCGTCCGCGAGGAGCGAGAGCGTCGGTTCGCCCAGGCCGCGTGGGCCGGCGCCAGGGCCGCGGTCTGCGAGGCGACCCTTCTCTTCGAGGCCGGGACGGAGGGAGAGTACGACCGCGTTCTGCTGGTCGTGGCGCCGCTCGAGGAGCGCCTGCGGCGCTGGGCCGAGAAGGGCGGCAGCGAGGAGGACGCGCGCCGGCGCATCGCCGCGCAGCTGCCGCCCGAGGAGGCGGCCCGGCGCGCCCACGAAATCGTCGTCAACAACGGCTCGGCCGAGGACCTCGAGCGCCAGGTGGGCGAGGTCTGGAGCCGGTGGATGGCGCTCGCGGGAGACTGAGCCGGGGTTTTTTCGTAGAATCCCTTCCATGCCGGCGAAAAAACTCAAACCCCCCGCTCCCCTGACGGTCCGCGACGGCGACGTGCTGCTGCTCGTCGGAACGATGAAGGGCCTGTTTCTCCTGCGCTCGGACGGCAAGCGGCGCCGCTGGGCGATGACGGGGCCGTTTTTCCCGGGCTCGTCCGTCTACGCCGCCGCCCTCGACACGCGGGCCGGGCGCCGCCGCCTCTGGGCGGCTCCGTCGAGCATGCACTGGGGCGCGGAGCTTGCCTGGAGCGATGATTTCGGCAAGAGCTGGCAGCGTCCCGCCACACCCCGCGTCCGTTTTCCCGAATCCTCCGGATCCGCCCTGAAGAACATCTGGCAGATCGCTCCCGGCCGGCCCGATCGACCCGACACGCTCTACTGCGGCGTCGAACCCTCGGCGCTCTTCGAATCGCGCGATGCCGGCGAGACCTGGACGCTCAACGAGGGGCTCTGGAACCACCCCCACCGCGCGAAGTGGATGCCGGGCGGCGGCGGCCTCTGTCTCCACACGGTCCTCGTGGATCCGACGCGCTCCGGACGGCTGACCGTCGCGAGCTCGACCGGCGGCGTCTATCGTTCCGACGACGGCGGCCGCTCGTGGCAGGCTCGAAACCGAGGCGTGCGCGCCGAGTTTCTTCCGGACAAGCACCCCGAGTTCGGCCAGTGCGTGCACAAGATCGCTCACCACGCGGCGCAGCCTGGCCGCCTTTTCCTGCAGAACCACTGGGGTCTCTATCGGTCGGACGACGGCGGCGACTCGTGGCAGGACGTCGCCAACGGCGTCCCGTCGGACTTCGGCTTCTGCATCGGCACGCACCCGCGCGATCCCGATACCGCCTTCATCGTGCCCCTCCATTCGGACGGCTTCCGGTGCACGCCCGACGGCAAGCTGCGCGTCTACCGGACTCGCGACGCCGGCGCCTCCTGGCAGCCCATGACGCGCGGACTGCCCCAGAAGGACGCCCTCGAGACCGTCGTTCGCGACGGGATGGCCGTGGACGGGCTCGACCCGGCCGGTGTTTATTTCGGCACGCGCAGCGGAAAGGTCTACGGCGCGCGCGACGACGGGCGGACGTGGGAGCTCCTGCGCGAAGGGCTGCCGCCGATCGTCTGCGTCAAGGCCGCCGTCGCCGAGAACGTCCGGGTCCGCGCCCGCCGCCGTCTGACCCGGGCGGCCTGATGGGCGTCCGCTTCCTGATCCCGGGCCCGCTTCAGCCTTTTTCGGGCGGGCGCCCGGCGGTCGCCCTCGACGTGTCTCCCGCTACGATCGCCGAAGCGCTGGCCGCGCTCGGCGTCGCGCACCCCGGCCTCTGCGAGCGCATCCTCACGGAGCGGGGCGAGGTGCGGCCCCACGTCAATGTGTTCGTCGCCGAGACGAACATCCGCGACGCCGGCGGCCTGGCTGCCCGCGTGCCGGAGGGTTGCGAGATCGCCATCCTGCCCGCCGTCAGCGGCGGCTAGGTGCGGCTGCGCGCCCCGACGCGGGCGGAGTGGACGGCCGCCGTCCTCGCCGACTTCAACGCGTTCCTCCTCGACCACGCCGCCAACGAGCGCAAGGCCTCCGCATCCGCGCTGGCGCTCGTCGCTCACTACCCCGACCGCCGCGAGCTCGTCGAGCGGTGCATCGCGCTCGCGATCGAGGAGCTCGAGCACTTTCAGCAGGTTCACGCGCGGATCGCCGAGCGCGGCCTCGTCGCCACGCCCGACACGCGCAACGAGTACTTGCGGCGCTTGACCGCCGCCTTCCGCCCGGGCACCGACGCGTACTTCCTCGATCGCCTGGTGACGGCGAGCATCGTCGAGGCGCGGGGCTGCGAGCGCTTCGGCCTCGTCGCGGCCGCCCTGCCCGCCGGCGAGCTCAAGGAGTTCTATCGCGAGCTTTCGCGCTCAGAGGTCAGGCATCAGGGGTTGTTCCTCGAGCTCGCGCGAACCTACTTCGAAGAGGCCGAGGTCGCGCCGCGGCTGGAGGCAATGCTCGACGAGGAAGCGCGCGTGGTCGCCGCGCTGCCGATTCGGGCGTCGCTGTACTGAGAGGCGGCCGACTTCGATAGGCTCCCCCTCCGTGACGACTTCCAGGCCCCTTTCCCAGTACCTCTCGCGGCACGCCGAGCCCGAGGCCGCGCTCGCCGACGGGCTGGAGGGCTCCTTCGGCCACGTCGTGGTCGTTCCGGCCTACGGCGAAGGGCAGAGCCTCTTCGACACGCTCGGGTCCGTGCCGAAAGGGCCGCGGGGTGCGACGCTCATCGTCGTGGTGTTCAACGCCCGCGACGACTCGCCCGCCCGCGTCCACGAGGTCAATCACGCCTCGAGCGCCCGCCTTTTCGAGGCCGCGAAGGCCTCGCGCGAGCTCGGTGACGGGCCGCCCGTCTCGGAGCTCGCCTATCCCAACGGAACGATCGTGGTGATCGACCGCGCGCGGCCGGGCCACTTCCTGCCCGAGGGCCAGGGCGTCGGCCTCGCCCGCAAGATCGGCAACGACTTCGCGCTGCGCCTGCACGAGACCGGAAGAATCGCCTCGCCCTGGATCCACAACACGGACGCCGATACGGTCCTCGCCAACGACTGCTTCGAGCAGACCGAGGCGGTGCCGGTCGAGGGCAGCGCGGCGGCGCTCTACTTCTTCGAGCACCGCCTGAGCGACGACGAAGACCTGGCTCTGGCCGCGCGGCTCTACGAGATCTCGCTGCGGTATTACGTGCTCGGCCTCGCCTGGGCCGGCTCGCCCTACGCCTACGAGGCCATGGGCAGCTGCGTCGCGATCCGGCCCGAGGCCTACGCGGCGGTGCGGGGATTCCCCCGCAAGAACGCGGCCGAGGATTTCTACGTCCTCGACAAGCTCGCCAAGGTCGGAACGATCGCGCGCCTGGCGGGCACGCCGTTTTTGCTCGAGGGGCGGATCTCCGACCGCGTCCCCTTCGGGACCGGCAAGGCGCTCTCCCAGCTGCTCGAGAAGAAGGGGACGCTGTCGCGCTTTCGCCTTCACCACCCGGCGGCGTTCGCGCACCTCTCCGCGTGGCTGCGCGCCCTCGGCGTCGTCGCCCGCTCCGGAGGGCGCATCGAGGCAGCACTCGAGGAGCTTCCGCGCGGGAACCCATTCTTCAAGGCCGACGTCCTGGTCGAGACTCTGGAGAGGATGGGCGCCTTCGAGGCGATGCGTGCGGCGGTAGCGCGCTCGAGCGACGCGCCGACGATGCTGCGCCACTTCCACACCTGGTTCGACGCCTTCCGGACGCTCAAGCTGCTGCGCGCCCTGCAGGCGAGAGGACTCCCCGCCCTCCCGTGGCAGGTGGCCCTCGCCGAGGCGCCGTTCACCGGGCTCTCCGCTTCGACACAGGAGGATCCGGAGTCGCTGCGCCGGGCGCTCGCCGCCGAGGAACGCACGCTGGCCGCGACCCCGGCGGGTGTGCCCGCGGTCGTGGAAGGCTGACCGAATCCCCCAATGGCGGAGTCGTCGAAGGCGCGGCGCAAGGCCGCCACGCGCGCCCGCGAAGTCCAGGACCCCCGCCGGCGCGCCCTCTGGATCGCCATCTCGCTTTGCGCCGTGCTGGCGCTTCAGCTCTGGACCTGCCGGGACAAGCTCGCGCCTGCTTTCCTCGACACGCGCCTTCACTACGACTACGACAACGCGCTTTTCACGTTTCAGGCCCGCAACGGCCTCCGCAACGGGGACCCGCGCTCCCAGTTCGGCGTGACGCTCGACCAGTACTCGCGTTGGGGCGAGGTCCGCGGAGCGCCGTCGTACTACACGGACCATCCGTTCCTGGTAAAGACGGTCTTCCAGCAATACGCGCGCATCGTGGGAACGAAAGAGTGGGTGTCCCGGTCCTTTTACCTCGCCCTCTCGTTCGCGATCGCCGCGGGCCTCTTCGTGGCCCTCCTCCAGACGACGGGGAGCCTTCCGGCCGCGCTCGCCGGCGCCGCGGTGCTCGTCAATACTCCCCTCTTTGCGACCTACCAGACCTGCGTGAAATTCGAGACGGATGGGATGGTCGCGAGCGTCTGGCTCTTCGTCGCGCTGGTGTCGTTCCTGCGCAAGGGGACGCGCCGGGCGCTCGTCG
>DATMNJ010000137.1:0-6303 GCA_035569175.1 Thermoanaerobaculia bacterium
TGATCGTGCTGGCGGGGTGGGGGCTGACGAAGGTCCCCACCGGCTTCATCCCCACCGAGGACCAGGGCTACGCGATGGTGACCGTCCAGCTTCCCGACGGCGCGTCTCTCGAGAGGACCGAGAGAGTCCTCGATGCGCTCACGCGGTTGTGCCGCGAGAACGCGGCGGTGGACCGCACGATCGCGATCGGCGGCGTGTCGCCCCTCGACAACAACGCGTCGCTGTCGAGCGCGGGCATCCTCTATCTCATGTTCAAGGACTGGAAGGATCGTGGCAAGGGGGAAGACCTGCTCTCGATCTACAAGGACCTCTCGGCGCGCCTCGCCCGGTACCAGGACGCCCGCACCATGGTGCTCGTGCCTCCGCCCATCCAGGGCCTCGGCCTCTCGGGGGGCTTCCAGATGCAGGTCGAGCTGACCGATGGCAGCTCGGACTACGAGCGGCTGCAGGCGGCCGCGGATCGGATCGTGTCCGAGGCCCTGCGCGACCCGGCGATTCGGGTTGCCCTGACGCCGCTGCGCGCGTCGGTTCCCCAGGTCACGATCCAGGTCGAGAAGTCGCAGGTGGCCGCGTTCGGCCTGAGCCCCGGCGACGTCTACGGCACGGTGCAGACCTATCTCGGCTCGAGCTTTGTCAACCAGTTCACGCGGTTCGGACACCAGTACATGGTGTACGCGCAGGCCGATGCGCCGTTCCGGCGGCGAACCGACAGCCTCGACGGCTACTCCATCCGTACGAGCGGGGGCCAGATGGTGCCGCTCGGAACCGTCGCCCGCATCGAGCGCGCCTTCGGCCCCAACCTGATCACCCTCTACGACCTCTATCCCTCGGCCACGATCAACGGCGCAGCCAGGGAGGGCTTCAGCTCCGGCCAGGCGATGCAGGCGATGGAGCGGATCGCCACGCGGACCCTTCCGCCCGGCATGGCCTACGAGTGGACCGCGATGTCGTACCAGGAGAAGCTCGTCGGCAACTCGACCTACTTCATCTTCGCCCTCGCGATCCTGCTCGTGTTCTTCGTCCTGGCCGGCCAATACGAGAGCTGGGTCACGCCGGCCGCCGTCATCCTCGGCGTGCCCCTCGCGCTGCTCGGCACGGTCGGCGCGCTGCTCGCGCTCGGCGTCGCCAACAACATCTACGTCCAGATCGGGCTCGTGCTCCTCATCGCGCTCTCGGCCAAGAACGCCATCCTCATCGTCGAGATGGCCCTGGAAGGCGTCACCGCGGGCAAGAGCGTCGTGGAGGCGACCGTCCACGCCTCGCAGGTCCGCTTTCGGCCCATCGTCATGACGTCGTTCACCTTCATCCTTGGCGTGCTGCCGCTCCTGCTCGCGAGCGGGGCCGGCGCGTCCGCCCGCAAGTCGCTCGGGCTCGCGGTCGCGAGCGGCATGCTCGCGTCGACCTGCCTCGCCGTCCTGTTCGTGCCGGCGTTCTTCGTCGTGATCCGGGAATGGGCCGGGCGTCGCCGGGCCGCGCCGACGCCTACGGCCGGGGAGCCCTAGGAGAGTCGCCGCGCAGCTGGCGCTCGAGGATCGCATCGTAGATGGGCGTTCCGTCGAGCGCTCTGGCGGTCAGGTCGGCGACCATCACGGCCACGAGCGCCATCAGGAGAACCGGATAGCTGCCCGTCATCTCGATGACGAGGGCGAGGCCGGTCAGCGGCGCCCGGACGGTCGCCGCGAGCAGGGCCGCCATGCCGGCCAGGGCCCAGTGCACGGGCGTCAGGCCGAGGCCGGGCGCCAGCCGCGTCCCGAAGTCGGCGAAGAGGAGGCCGAGGATCGTGCCGAGCGCCAACTGGGGCGCGAAGATGCCGCCCGGGATCCCCGTCGCGTAACTCGCGTTGAAGAGCACGAACCGAACGACGAAGAGAAGGACGAGCAGGGCCGCGGCGCAGGGCGACGACAGCAGCTTCTCCGACAGATCCTCGCCGCCGCCGGTGGCGTCGCGGAAGATCCACACGAGGGCTCCGATGCCGGCGCCCGTGACGAGGCCGAGCGAAATCCAGCCCGCCCGGCGGGCCATCGCCGCGCCCGCGTCGAGCGTTCGCAGCAGCACGGCGTTGAAGAGGAGGCCGACGACGCCCACGGCCGCCGCAAAGGGAAGGGTCAGGACGAGCTCCAGGGGCCCGGGCGCCCCGGTCGCCGGAACGGGCAGGAAACGCCCGGATCCCCCGATGGCGATGCCGACGAGAACCGCCGAGATCGCGGCGAGCGCGACCGCGCGGATCGCCGAGCGCGTCGGCGGGAACTCGCGCCGCAGCTCCTCGAGGGCGAAAAGGATCCCGGCCAGCGGCGCGCCGAACGCCACGGCGAGACCCGCGGCCGATCCGGCGCCGACGAGAAGGCGCATGCGGTCCCGCCCGGCGCGCGTTCTTTCGGCCACGGCCGCGCCGATCGCGCCGCCCATGTGGATCGTCGGTCCCTCGCGGCCGAGCAGGAGGCCGGCGGAGATGCCGAGCAGGCCGCCGACGAACTTCACGGGCAGGACACGACGCCAACGCAGTTCCGGGCGCACGCCCGCGAGAAGGCCTTCGATTTCCTGGATGCCGCTGCCCGCGGACTCCCGGGCGAACCGGCGCGTGAGGGCGGCGGCCAGGCCCACGAAGGCGGCGCCCCCGAGCGCGCCCAGGATCCAGCCGGGGACGCCGCGGGCGTCGGCGGCGGCAAGCGACGTCGCGAAGAGCGCGTAACCGCGGCGGGCCGCTTCCCGGAACCCCGTGCCCACGACGCCCACGGCCGCGCCGACGAGAACTGACGACAGATCACTGCCGTGAGGCGACTGCTCCTCGGCGGACGCCCGAACGCTCATGGCGCCGTTAGAACGTCCAGCCGATCGCGAGGACCGGCCCCCAGTCGTTCTTGGCCTGCTGCGTGGAGGGGTCGCGGCTGTCGAAGCTGTCGAACAGCGACAGGCTCAGGTAGAAGTCCTTGACGATCTCCCGCTTGACGTAGGCGTTGGCTTCGAGGCGCACGCGGCCGAGATCGTTGAGGTAGGGATAAATCGCGAGCGACGCGTTGAAGGTGAGCTTGGGAAAATCGTACGTGAAGGTCGAATACTTCCCCGCCACGACCGCCGTGACGTTCGAGGTCGTGGCGCCGTCCACGGGCTGCTCCCGGTCTCCCATGATGCCGACGATCGTCGTGACGGTCGTGCGGTTGGTCTGTACGAGATCGCGTCCGACTCCGGCGCCGATCGAACCCCGCAGGTCGAGGCCGAGGTCGAGGTTCCGGTCGAGGCCGCCGAAGCCGGTCACGAACCAGCGGTCGCTGAGGAACTTCTCGTACAGGATGCTGAGATTGGCGCGTTGCGAGGAGGGCACTCCCTGCTGGCTGGTGAAGAACGAGGACAGGGTGACGGAGGCCAGGAAGGTCGGCCGGCGGAACGTGGCGTCGGCGTTCAGCGTGAACTGCACGAACTGGTTCGCCTGCGTGTAGTTGAACCCGAGGTCGAGCGACCCGTCCCAGCGGCGCCAGAAGGACTGGTAGATCGGGTTGATGCGCACGACCGCCATGAAGGCGAGCGATTCGGTCCCGGTGGCCGAGACCACGTCGAGCTTGCCCGGCGGCGTCGAGGGGGCGAGCTTGCCGTAGTGCATGACGCCGTCGGTCGTCTCGATCTCGAACCGCTTGTCGGACGTGATCGCCTGGATCTTGTTCCACTTGACGGAGATGTCGCTGGCGATGTCGGTCGAGACCGTGAGCCTGCCGAGGCTGTAGGACTTGATCTCGCAGGTGACGCGGTCGCCGTTGGCGAGCACGATGACGTCGGTTTTCTGGGCGAGCGCCGGGGGAGCGAAGAGGACGAGGAGCAGGCATGCCGCCGGAAGCGCCGTGCGAAGCCTCATCTGACTCGATTCTACGACTGATTGCACCGCGCGCGCCCGGGCCGGGCCCGGGCGGGCGATAGACTTCGTCCCGCAGCCCGCGAACAGATGAAAGCGTGCCGTTGAAATGACCCTCTCTCCTGGAACAAGGCTCGGCCCGTACGAAATCCTCTCGCCTCTCGGCGCGGGCGGGATGGGCGAGGTGTACCGGGCGCGGGACACGCGCCTTTCGCGCGAGGTCGCGGTGAAGGTCCTCCCGGAGCTCTCGGCCGACGACGCCGAAGCGCTCGCGCGGTTCGAGCGGGAGGCTCGGTCCGTCGCGGCCCTCTCGCATCCGAACATCCTCGCGATCCACGATTTCGGCCGCAGCGACGACGTGTCCTACTGCGTGATGGAGTTGCTCGAGGGCGAGACGCTGCGCGAGCGGCTCGCGGCCGCGGCGATCCCGCCGCGCAGGGCCGTGGAGTACGCCAGGCAAATCCTGCACGGGCTCGCCGCCGCGCACGACCGCGGCATCGTGCACAGGGACCTGAAGCCCGACAACGTCTTCCTGACGCGTGACGGCCTCGTGAAGATCCTCGACTTCGGCCTCGCGCTCCAGGCCGCCGGGCCGGTGGTGGCGGACGGGTCGGACGAGCGGTCCCTCACGGCTTCGGGCACGGTCGTGGGCACGCCGGGCTACATGTCGCCCGAGCAGATCCGTGGGAAGGGCGTGGACCACCGCTCGGATCTCTTTGCGGTCGGCGTGATCCTCTACGAGATGCTCACCGGCCGGCGGGCCTTCCAGCGCACGAGCCCGGTCGAGACGATGATGAGCATCCTCCAGGACGAACCGTCCTTCGAGGCCGGTCGGAGAGTTCCCGCCGAGCTCACCGATCTCCTGACGCACGGCCTGGAGAAGAGCCCGGAGGACCGCTTCCAATCCGCGCGCGACTTTGCGTTCGCGCTCCAGGCCGGAGAACGCGACACCTCCGGACCGCGCTCGCCGGCGGGCGGGACACCGCACCCCGTCGAGACGGCCGAAGCTTCGATCGCCGTGCTCCCGTTGCGCAACATGAGCGCGGGTGCCGACGCCGAATACTTCAGCGACGGGATGACCGAGGAGATCATCAATGCGCTCGCCGGGATCGCGTCGCTGCGCGTGGCGGCGCGCACGTCCTCCTTCGCCTTTCGGGGAAAGGACACGGACGTCCGCGAGATCGGCCGCGAGCTCGGCGTGCGGACCGTCCTCGAGGGCAGCGTCCGGCAGGCGGGTCAGCGGCTGCGCATCACGGCCCAGCTGATCGACGTCTCGACGGGCTACCACATCTGGTCCGAACGGTACGACCGGGAGATGCAGGACGTCTTCGCGGTCCAGGACGAGATCTCGCTGGCGATCGCCGGAGCCCTCAAGGTGCAATTGCTCCCGGCGCAGGAGGAGTCCCTCGTCGCCCCCGGCACGCGGAACATCGAGGCGTACAACCGATTCCTGAAGGGCCGCTACTTCTTCAACCAGCGCGCGTCGAAGAAAGCGATCGTGGAGTTCGAAGCAGCGATCGCGCTCGACCGCAACTTCGCGTCCGCCTACACGGGGTTGGCCGATTCGTACGGCACGTTCGGGTTCTACGGCGGGATCGCAACGCGGGAGGCCTTCGCGAAGGCGAGGTCGGCGGCGCTCCGCGCCCAGGAGCTCGAGCCTGATTCCGCGGACGTCCACGTCGCTCTCGGAATCATCGACCACTACTATGGCTGGGACCTCGAGCGCGAAGAGCGCCACCTGCGCCGCGCCATCGCGCTCGCGCCGCGCTCGGCCGAGGCGTACTCGTGGCTCGCCTGCATGCTCTCGGCGAGCCCGCGCTTCGACGAAGCGCTCGAGGTCGGAAACCGCGGTGTCGCGCTCGAGCCCCTGGCCGCGAATGCCCACGTCAACGCCACCTGGGCGTACTACTTCTCCGGCCGATTCCAGGAAGCCGTCACGGGGTTTCGCCGGGCGGTCAACGTGAATCCCAATGCCGTGTACGCGCTCTGGGCGCTGGGCCTCGCATGCCGGGCGACCGGCGACCACGAGGAAGGGATCGCCGCCCTCGAAACACTCGTCTCCCTGACGGACCGAAAGATGACCTGGGCGCTCGCCGTGCTCGGAGGCAACCTCGCCTCCGCGGGGAGAGTGGAAGAGGCGCGCGCGCTGGCCGCCGAGCTCGAGGCGAGGTCTGCCCGCGAATACGTCCCGCCGCTGCACCTGGCGTTCATCCGGGCGCCCCTCGGCGAGACGGACGCGACGCTCACGCTGCTCGAGCGCGCCCTCGAGGAGCGCAACACGCTGCTCTGGGTCTGGACCGGACCCGCCCCCGTCTTCGCGAGCCTGCGGTCCGAGCCCAGATATCAGGCCGTTCGGGCGGGAATCAAGCCGGAGTAGGGCCGGTGGTATCGGGTTGAGGGTAGGGATCGCCCCCTACGCCATCATTTTCGCTTTCAGCGCGGCGAGCGTAGAGCCGAGGTCC
>DATMNJ010000138.1:0-10563 GCA_035569175.1 Thermoanaerobaculia bacterium
CAAGCGCGGCGGAAAGATCTGGATCCGGATCTTCCCGGACAAGCCGTACACCAAGAAACCGGCGGAAACCCGCATGGGCAAGGGCAAGGGCGCGCCCGAGGGTTGGGTCGCCGTGGTCAAGCCGGGCCGGATCCTCTACGAGATGGAAGGCGTCGATTTCGCCACCGGCAAGGAGGCGCTCGATCTCGCGGCCGACAAGCTGGGGCTGAAGACCCGCATGGTCACCCGGGCGTCCGAGATGGAGATCCGATGAAGAAGAAGGATCGCGAGACGCTGGCCCTCCAGGGCGCGGCAGACCTCGCCGAGAAGGAAAAAGAGCTGCGGGACGCGAGCTGGAAGCTGCGCCTGCAGAAGTCGACCGGACAGCTCGAGAACCCGACGCGCCTGCGGGTCCTCCGCCGCGACCTCGCGCGGGTGAAGACCTACCGGCGGGCCCTGGAGCTGAAGGGAGAGGCGGCCAAGTGAACGAGACCGTGGAAAAGACCGACAAGAAGGGCCGCGCGACCAAGTTGGGGCGCGTGGTCTCGGACAAGATGAACAAGACGATCGTCGTCGAGGTCGAGCGCCGCGTCCAGCACGCGGAATACACGCGGACCATCAAGCGCACGAGCCGGTTCCACGCCCACGACGAGGCGAACGCCGCCAAGGTGGGAGACCGGGTGCGGATCGAAGAGACGCGGCCGCTGTCGAAGCTGAAGCGGTGGCGCCTGCGCGAGATCGTGACGAAGGCCCAGGGCTAGGGAGAACGCCATGATCCAGATGGGGACCATCCTCGAGGTGGCGGACAATTCGGGCGCGCGCAAGATCGCGTGCATCCGCATGCGGGGCGGCTCGGCCGGCCAGTATGCGGGCCTGGGCGACATCATCACGGCGTCGGTCAAGGAGTGTGCTCCGGACTCGCCGTTCGTCGAGAAGCACGGCAAGCGCGTGGTCCGGGCGGTGATCGTGCGGACCCGCCGCAATCACCGGCGCCGCGACGGCTCGTACATCCGCTTCGACGACAACGCGGCCGTCCTGATCTCCAACGAGGGCGAGCCGATCGGAACGCGCGTGTTCGGGCCCGTGGCCCGGGAGCTGCGCGAGAAGAAGTTCATGAAGATCATCTCCCTCGCGCCGGAAGTGCTGTGATGAAAACGAAGCCGAAACTCAAGAAGAACGACATGGTCGTGGTCATCGCGGGCAAGGACCGGGGTCGGCAGGGACGGGTCCTGCGCGTGCTGCCGGTGGCCGGCCGGGTGATCGTCGAGCGCGTCAACATGATCAAGCGCCACACGCGGCCAAACCCCGGCAAGAACATCGCGGGCGGGATCTCGGAGCGAGAGGCCGCGATCCACATCTCGAACGTCATGCTCGTCGACCCGGACCGCAACGTGCCGACCCGGATCGGCCGCCGGCGGGACGCCGAGGGCAACCCGGAGCGCGTCGCCAAGAAGAGCGGCGCGGTCCTCGCGTAGGCCGGCCGGCAGAAACGCAGGAAGCAGAGACCAAAACATGGCAAGACTCAAAGAACGGTACGTGAAGGAAGTCGGCCCGGCGCTCCGGAAGGAGTTCGGGATCGACAACGTCATGGCGGTGCCGCGCGTCGAGAAGATCGTTCTCAACATGGGGCTCGGCGAGGCCGTGGCGAACCCGAAGATGCTCGAGGGCGCCGCCGAGGAGCTCTCCGCGATCGCGGGCCAGCGCGCCACCCTGACCAAGGCGAAGAAGTCGATCGCGACCTACAAGCTCCGGACCGGGATGCCGATCGGCGCCCGCGTGACGCTGCGGGGCGAGCGGATGTGGGAGTTTCTCGACCGGCTCATCAACATCGCCCTGCCGCGCGTGCGCGACTTTCGCGGCGTCTCGCGCAAGGCGTTCGACGGCCGGGGCAACTACACCCTCGGCGTGCGCGATCACTTCATCTTCCCGGAGATCGACTACGCGAAGACCGACAAATCGAAGGGCCTGAACGTGACGATCGTCACGACGGCGGGACGGGATGACCGGGCGCAGGCGCTGCTCGCCGAGCTCGGCATGCCGTTCACGAAGTAACAGAGAAGCCCAGGAGACCTATGGCCACACGAGCGATGCGAGTCAAGGCGGCGAGGAAGCCGAAGTTCATGACGCGGACGATCCGGCGCTGCCGGGTCTGCGGGCGGCCCCGGAGCGTGCTCCGGAAGTTCGGGCTCTGCCGCATCTGCTTCCGCTCGAACGCCAACATGGGTTACATCCCGGGCGTTCTGAAGGCCTCGTGGTGACGCGATGAAAACGAGCGATCCGCTGAGCGATCTGTTCACGCGCCTGCGCAACGGGATGCGGGCCGGCCACGACCGCGTGGACGTGCCGAGCTCGCGCCTGAAGGAAGCGGTCCTGAAGGTGCTCGAGCAGGAGGGCTTCATCTCCTCCTTCCGGAAGGTCCAGGAGGGCGACCGTCCGGTGCTGCGCGTGGGCCTGAAGTACGACCACGAGGGCGAGCCCATCGTCGCCGGAATCGAGCGCGTTTCGCGGCCCGGACGCCGCATCTACGCGAAGGCCGACGCCATTCCCCAGGTGCTGGGCGGCCTCGGCGTGTCCATCGTATCGACCTCCCGGGGCATCGTGACGGACAAGAAGGCCCGTCAGGCCCGCCTGGGCGGCGAAGTCCTCTGCAACGTCTGGTGAGGAGAGTGCACCCGTGTCTCGCATAGGAAAAATGCCGGTCACGATCCCCAAGGGGGTCGAAGTGAAAGCCGACGCCGGAAATGTTCGCGTCAAGGGCCCCAAGGGGGAGCTCGTCAGCGCGATCCCGGCCGGGCTGACGGTTTCGGTTGCCGACGGTCAGGTGAAGATCGCCCGCGGGAGCGACGAGCCGCACATGCGCTCGTGCCACGGCCTCCTGCGCAGCCTCGTCGCCAACTCGGTCGAGGGCGTCACCAAGGGCTTCACCCGCGAGCTCGAGATCTCGGGCGTCGGGTTCAAGGCCGAGGTGAAGGGCAAGTCCGTGGTGTTCTCGCTCGGCTACTCGCACCCCGTCAACTTCCCGATCCCCGACGGGATCGCGGTGGCGATCGACGCCAAGGCGGGCCGCGTGACGGTCACGGGCGCGGACAAGCAGCGGGTGGGACAGACGGCGGCCGAGATCCGGGGGCTGCGTGTGCCCGACCCGTACAAGGCGAAGGGAATCAAGTACGTCAACGAGGTCATCCGGCGCAAGGTCGGCAAGGCCGGTGGGAAGTAGTCATGAATCCATCGCAACAGCGCACCGAAGCCCGGAGCAAGGTCCGCCTGCGGATCCGCCAGCGGGTCCGCGGCATCCAGGAGCGGCCGCGCCTGGCGATCTTCAAGAGCGGCCGGCACATCTATGCCCAGGTCATCGACGACGGCAGCGGCTCGACGCTGGCCCACGCCTCGTCCCTCGACCCGGGCCTGCGCAAGGACGAGAAGAAGAGCGGCGCCTCTCGGGACGCCGCAGACAAGGTCGGCCTGCTCGTGGCCGAGCGCGCGAAGAAGGCGGGCATCACCAAGGTCGTCTTCGACCGCGGCGGTTACCGGTACCACGGCAGGGTGAAGGCCCTCGCCGACGCTGCCCGCAAGGGCGGTCTGGAGTTCTAGGCATGGACACAAGGACGGGAGCAGGCCGATGAGCAGCAACAGAGGACCGAGGGCGCCGCGGGAGCGCGAGAAGGAGCGGGACGCCCAGGGGCGCGAGCTCATCGACCGCGTCGTGCACATCAACCGCGTCACCAAGGTCGTCAAGGGCGGCAAGAACTTCTCGTTCTCGGCCCTCGTGGTCGTCGGGGACGGCCAGGGCCGCGTCGGCTACGGATCGGGAAAGGCCAAGGAAGTCCCCATGGCGATCAAGAAGGGGATCGAGATGGCCAAGAAGAGCATGCAGAAGATCTCGCTGAAGGGCACGACGATCCCGCACACGGTGATCGGGGCCTACGGCGCGGGGCGGGTGATGCTCAAGCCGGCCGCAGCCGGAACCGGCGTCATCGCAGGCGGCCCGGTTCGGGCGGTCCTCGAGTCGGTCGGCATCCAGGACATCCTGACCAAGTCGCTGCGCACGACCAACCCGCACAACGTCATCAAGGCGACGTTCGAGGGGCTGCTGCGCTTGAGGAACGAGGACGAGATCCAGAAACGCCGGGGCCGCGTGGCCGATCCGGTGGAGGAGAAAGCGTGACCCAGACCGGCAAGTCCCCCGAGAAGGCCCGGGCGGGCAAGGAGACGGCGGGCAAGGACCGGCTCGCGATCACGCTCGTGAGAAGCGGCATCTGCACGCCGAAGGATCAGAAGGCGACGCTGACGGGGCTCGGCTTCGGCCGCCTCGGCACCCGCGTCGTGCGCGAGGACTCGCCGTCAGTGCGGGGCATGATCCGCAAGGTCCGGCACCTCGTCGAAGTCACGAAGGGCTGACACATGGTCGAAAAGAAGAAACCGAGCAAGCCCGCGGCTCCGGCCGCGAAGAAGCCGGCCGGCAAGCCGGCGCCCCGCAAGGCGGCGCCCGCGAGGGTCGTGAAGAAGGCGGCCGCTCCGGCCGCACCGAAGGCCCCCGCGGCGGCCCGTCCGCCGCGCCCCGAGAAGAAGGCCGCGGTCGCGCCGTCGCGCCCGGCGGCGACGGGCGTCCATGACCTGCGCCCTGCATCGGGCGCGACCCACTACCGCAAGCGGGTCGGGCGTGGGCCCGGCAGCGGCCACGGCAAGACGGCCGGCCGCGGCAGCAAGGGCCAGAGGTCCCGGTCGGGGTACCGCCACCAGCGCGGATTCGAGGGCGGCCAGATGCCGCTCCATCGGCGCGTGCCCAAGCGCGGCTTCACGAACATCTTCCGGGTCGAGTACGACATCGTGAACCTCTCCGACCTCGACCGGTTCGAGGCCGGGGCCGCCGTCAACCCGGAGACGCTCCACGCGGCCCGGCTTGCGCGCAAGACCCGCCCCGTCAAGATCCTCGGGGACGGTGAGATCAAGAAGGCGCTGACCGTGTCGGCGCACAAATTCTCGGCCTCCGCGAAGGCCCGTATCGAGGCGGCCGGCGGCCGCTGCGAGGTGCTGTCCCGTTGAGCGCCATCCAGAGCTTTTTCAACGTCTTCAACGTGCCGGACCTGCGCAAGCGGGTCCTCTTCACGTTCCTCGTCCTCGCCGTCTACCGGCTGGGCGCGCACATCCCCACGCCCGGGGTGGACCCGCAGGCGATCAGCGCGTTCTTCAAGGCGTCGGCCGGCTCGATCTTCGGCTTCCTCGACATCTTCTCGGGGGGCGCGCTGCGAAGGCTGTCCGTGTTCGCCCTCGGCATCATGCCGTACATCTCGAGCTCGATCATCCTCCAGCTGTTGACGGTCGTGTGGCCCTACCTCGAGAAGCTCTCCAAGGAAGGGGAGATGGGCCGCAAGAAGATCACGCAGTACACCCGCTACGGCACGGTTCTGCTCTCCTTCGTCCAGGCGACCGGCATCGCCCTCTGGCTCGAGAAGCAGGTCGCTCCCGGGGGCGCTCCCCTCGTGCCGCATCCGGGTTGGGGTTTCCGCCTCATGACGGTGCTGACCCTCACGACCGGAACGATTTTCATCATGTGGCTCGGCGAGCAGATCACCGAGCGGGGCATCGGCAACGGCATCTCGCTGATCATCTTCGCCGGAATCGTGGCGAACCTGCCTCGGGCGATCTTCGGCCTTTTCCAGCAGATCCGGAACCAGACGATCAGCGTCCTCTCGCTGCTTGCGGTCCTCGTCTTCATGGTCGGGATCATCGCCCTCGTCGTCTTCGTCGAGCGGGCTCAACGGCGGATCCCCGTGCAGTACGCCAAGCGCGTCGTCGGGCGTCGGGTCTACGGCGGACAGAACACGTACCTGCCGCTGCGCGTCAACACGGGCGGCGTCATCCCCATCATCTTCGCGATCTCGATCCTGTCGCTGCCGAGCTACCTCGCGCAGATCTCGGGCGCCGACTGGATGAAGCGCGCCGCCACGTCGCTCTCGATGGGGCACCCGCTCTACATCCTGCTGTACGCCGCCGGGATCCTGTTCTTCTGCTATTTCTACACTTCGATCGTCTTCAACCCGACCGACACGGCCGACAACATGCGCAAGTACGGCGGCTTCATTCCGGGCATCCGCCCCGGCAAGAAGACGGCCGACTACATCGACACGGTGCTCTCGCGCATCACGATCGTGGGTGCCGCGTACCTGACGTTCGTCGCGCTGTTGCCCGACATCCTGAACAACGGGTTGAAGATCCAGGGAGTCCCGGAAATCGGTCCCTGGCTCGACGGCGTCCTGCCGAAGTTCCTGACCCAGGGCTTCGGGTTCAACTTCTACTTCGGCGGCACGTCGCTCTTGATCGTGGTCGGCGTGGCGATGGACACGGTCCAGCAGGTCGAGTCCAAGCTCGTCGAACACCACTACACGGGCTTTCTCAAGAAGAGCCGCATCCGGGGGCGCCGCAGCTGATGCGCGTCGTCTTCCTCGGGCCTCCGGGCAGCGGCAAGGGAACCCAGGCGAAACTCCTCGCGGAGCGCCTGGGGGTTCCCGCCATCTCCACGGGCGACATCCTGCGCGCCGCGGTGCGCGAGCGCACGCCGCTCGGGCTGCAGGCACAGGCCATCATGGAGAAGGGCGAGCTCGTCTCGGACGCGTTGATCGTGGCGCTGATTCAGGGCCGCATCGGCGCGCGCGACGCGCGCGACGGCTTCATCCTGGACGGGTTCCCGCGCACCCTCGAGCAGGGCCGCGCCCTCGAGGCGCTGCTCGCCCAGGATGGCCAGGGCCTCGCGGCCGCAGTGAACTTCGAGGTGCCGGAGGCCGTTCTCGTCGAACGGATGCTGGGGCGGGCCGGCGCCGAGGGGCGCGCGGACGATCGTCCCGAAACGATCCGCGAGCGGTTCCGCGTCTACCGCGACAAGACGGAGCCCCTCATCGGCTTCTACCGCGACCGGGGCCTGCTCGCCGACGTGGATGGCGTGGGGACCGTCGCGGACGTGGCGTCCCGGCTCGACGAGGCGCTGGCCTCGGTCAAGCGCGCCGGGGGTGTCGCGTGATCACCCTGCGCAGCCAGGAGGAGCTCCTGAAGCTCGAACAGGCCTCGCGCGTCGTGCTCGAGACGCTCGACCTCGTCGAGAAGGCCGTCGTGCCGGGCGTGACGACCGACGACCTCGACCGGATCGCCGAGACCGAGATCCGCCGCCAGGGCGCGCGGCCGGCCTTCATCGGCTACCGGGGCTATCCGAAGACGCTCTGCACGTCGGTCAACGACGAGGTCGTCCACGGGATCCCGGGCAAGCGGGCTCTCAAGGACGGCGACGTCATCGGGATCGATTGCGGGGCGGTCGTGGCCGGCTACTTCGGCGACGCGGCGCGGACGGTCACGGTCGGAAAGGTGTCCGGCGAAACGGCGAAGCTGCTCGCTGCGACCCGGAAAGCGTTGGCGGCCGGCATCGCCGCGGCGAACCCGGGCGGCCGCGTCTCGGACATCGGGGCGGCGGTCGAAGCGGTCGCGCTCGTCCACGGCTACGGGGTCGTGCGGGACTTCGTGGGCCACGGCGTCGGCACGGCCCTCCACGAGGAGCCCCAGGTCCCCAACTACGGGCCGGCGGGGCGGGGCAGCCTGCTCAAGGCCGGGATGGTTCTCGCGATCGAGCCGATGTTCAACCTCGGGCGAGCCGAGGTCTCGGTGGATGCGGACGGCTGGACGGTTCGCACGCGCGACCGTTCCACGTCGGCCCACTTCGAGCACACGATCGCCATCGAGCCGCACGGGGCGGTCATCCTGGGTACGGGAAGCCTGTCCGCTCTGCGGGCGGCTGCGGTTGGAGCCTGAGCATGTCGAAGGACGAAGCCATCGAGGTCATGGCGACGGTCGTCGAACCGTTGCCGAATGCCATGTTCAAAGTCGAGCTCGAGAACAAGCACCAGGTGCTGGCTCACATCTCGGGGAAGATGCGCAAGAACTTCATCCGCATCCTGCCCGGAGACAAGGTTCTCGTCGAGTTGTCGCCTTACGATTTGACACGGGGTCGGATCATTTACCGGTACAAGTAAAACAGGGAGCCCATCGTGAAAGTTCGAGCGTCCGTCAAGAAGATTTGCGCCAAGTGCAAGATCGTGCACCGCAAGGGAGTCGTCCGAGTGATCTGCTCGACGCCCAAGCACAAGCAGAGGCAGGGGTAACAGATGGCACGCATTGCTGGAGTCGATCTGCCGCTCAACAAGCGCGTCGAGATCGGACTGACCTACATCTACGGGATCGGCCGGCCGAAGGCGAACTTCATTCTCGAGAAGGCCGATGTCCGGCCCGACACGCGGGTCAAGGACCTGTCCGAGGAGGAAGTCGTTCGGATCCGCAAGGTCATCACCGACGACGTGAAGGTGGAGGGCGACCTGCGCCGGGACGTCTCGGTGGACATCAAGCGGCTCATGGACATCGGCTGCTACCGGGGCACCCGCCACCGGCGCAACCTGCCGGCCCGCGGCCAGCGCACCCACACGAACGCCCGGACCCGGAAGGGACCGCGCAAGCAGACGATCGCCGGCAAGAAGAAGGCCACGAAGAAGTGATTTCGCATTTCGCGTTTCGCATTTTGGACTTTTGAGGGCACACGACAATGGCTGAAGCGACACCGGTTTCCGCGACGCCCGAAAAGGGAGCGGCCAAGCCCCAGAAGGGCAAGCGCGCGCGCACGGGCAAGAAGGAAAAGAAGAGCGTTCCCCACGGTCAGGCGACCGTGGCGGCGTCCTTCAACAACACGATCGTCTCGATCGCCGACCAGGAGGGCAACATCCTGGCGTGGTCGTCCGCGGGGCGGATCGGCTTCAAGGGCTCGCGAAAGGGCACGCCGTTCGCGGCCCAGCTCGCCGCGGCCAACTGCGCCGAGCACGCCAAGGAGCACGGCGTGCGCTCGGTCGACGTGCGCGTGACCGGCCCGGGCGCCGGCCGCGAATCGGCCATCCGGGCCCTGCAGGCCAACGGCATCGACATCAAGTCCATCAAGGACTCGACGCCGATCCCGCACAACGGCTGCCGGCCCCGCAAGCGCCGGAGGGTCTAGGGAATTCGACGTTGTTTTCGAGGGTGTCAGCCGAGCGTTGACAGCCCGTCCGTAAACCGGCTCATCGGACCTGGCCGGGACGGAGGACGTTAAACGGCAACGAGGGACCGAGGAGGACTTGAGTTTGGCTCGTTATAGCGAATCGGTTTGCCGGCTGTGCCGGCGCGAAGGCATGAAGCTGTTCCTCAAGGGGGACCGCTGCTTCAAGGACAAGTGCGCGATCGAGCGCCGCAACTACCCGCCCGGGCAGCACGGGCGCCGGCGCTCGAAACTGCTCGGGTACGGCATCCAGCTGCGCGAAAAGCAGAAGGTCAAGCGGATCTACGGCCTCCTCGAGAGCCAGTTCCGCCTGGCGTTTGCCCGCGCGGAGCGCCGCAAGGGCATCACGGGCGCGAACCTGCTCGAGGAGCTCGAGCGTCGCCTCGACAACGTGGTGTACTCGCTCGGGTTTGCCGCCTCGCGCGCGCAGGCCCGTCAGCTCGTGCGCCACGGCCACGTTTCGATCAACGGCAGGAAAGTCTCGATCCCGTCGTTCCGCGTCTCCAAGGGCCAGGTGGTCTCGATCAAGGAGAAGAGCCGCACGAACGAACAGATCAAGGCTTCGGTCGAGACGGCGCGCGCGCGCGGCGTCCCGGCCTGGCTCGACCTGACGCCGGAGACCTTCAGCGGCGCGGTCGTCGAATTGCCGAAGCGCGAGGACATCAAACTGCCGATTCAGGAGCAGCTGATCGTCGAGTTGTACTCCAAGTAACAGCCGACGGAGGAGAGCACACAATGACCCTGTGGAAAGGTTTCCAGAAGCCCAAGCGCCTCGAGATCGACACCGAGACGCTGACGTCCGTGTACGGAAAGTTCTACGCCCAGCCGTTCGAGCGCGGCTTCGGCACGACCATCGGCAACGCGCTGCGGCGCGTGCTCCTGTCTTCGATTGAGGGCGCGGCCATCACCGCGGTCAAGATCGAGGGCGTGCTCCACGAGTTCTCGTCGCTGCCCGGCGTCGTCGAGGACGTGACCGACATCATCCTGAACCTCAAGCAGATCCCCATCAAGATGCACACCACCGATGAGAAGATCCTGACGCTCGACGTCGAGCGCAAGGGCAAGGTCACGGCAGCCGACCTCCAGGGCGACTCGAACATCGAGGTCCTGGATCCGGATGCCCCGATTGCGACGCTCTCGGAGAACGGCCGGCTCCAGATGGAGATGCGGGTCTCGACCGGCCGCGGCTACGTCTCGGCCGACAAGAACTTCGACGATGACATGGGGATCGGCTACATCCCGATCGACTCGGTCCACTCCCCGGTCCGGCGCGTGAACTATCACGTCGAGGCGGCCCGCATAGGCCAGGCCACCGACTACGACCGGCTCGTCCTCGAGGTCTGGACCAACGGCACGATCTCGCCGACCGACGCCGTGGGCCTGGCGGCGACGCTCCTGCGCGACCACCTCACGATCTTCGTCAACGCCGAGCACGAGACTGCCCTCGAGGGCGTCGGCGAGGGAGAGCTTCCCGAGAACCTGGCGGAGTACCTCAACAAGTCGGTCGACGAGCTGGAGCTCTC
>DATMNJ010000139.1:0-2283 GCA_035569175.1 Thermoanaerobaculia bacterium
CGTGGGCAGCTCGACGGCCCCGATCGCAGCGTCCTTGGTCTGAGACTTCAGCGTCTCGACCGCGTCGTCCCGCTCGGCCTTCACGGCGTCGGCGGTATTGACCTGCAGCACGAGGTGAATGCCCCCGCGCAGGTCGAGCCCGAGCTTGATGGCGCTCTTGAGCGCGTCCTTCAGGGTCGGGGCGCCCGGACCCGTCCATTCCTTTTTCGCATGGCTGAACCCCGTGAACACGTAGCCGACGATCGCGCCGACGACCACGAGGATGATCAACAGGACGCGCCAGCGGAGCTTTTTGCCCAAATCCCCCTCCAAAAAGAACGCCGGAGTCTACAGGAGAAGCGGTCGGCTGTCAGCCATCGGCTCCGGGCACCGGTTCTCCCGGTGCCCTGTCGAAAGCCGGCGGCTTCGAGAACTTAAGTCGTTGTCGTGGCTGCGGTTGTCTCCGGCTCCCCGGCGAGTCCCGCGACCGCGGTGCGCAACACCTTGATCTTCGTGTTGTCGGAGATCTGCAGGATCACGAAGCCGCGCTCCTCGTCGAGGGCCGTGATGCGCCCGAAGATCCCCCCGCCGGTGATGACCTCGTCGCCCTTCTTGAGCTTGGCCAGCATCTCCTGCGACTTCTTCTGCTTCTTTCGCATGGGCGCGATCAGCAGGAAGTAGAAGATGACGAAGATGAACACCATCGGGAGGAACTGGACGAGCCCCCCGGCGGCGCCTCCCGGCGCAGGACTGGTCTGCAGGAGCTGAGTCAGCATAGGGGGCGGATCATACAAGAAGAAGAGACGGCCCGCAGGATCCCGGAGCCGCCGGCCCCTAGGCCCCGGGTTTGGAGAAGGGCAGCGGCTCGGTCGACGCCGGCAGCGCCCTCCGGGCGGCTTCCGCCCGGTCCCAAAAACGCAGGAAGTTCTCTCCCAGGACCCCGCGGACCTCGTCGTCCGAGTGGCCGCGGCGCAGGAGCTCCTCGGTCAGCTTGGGCAGCTGCGACACGTCCTCGAGCCCGATCGGCGGGTCCTCGATCCCGTCGAAGTCCGTCCCGACGCCGGCCGCCTGGGGCCCGCCCACCGCCATCACGTGCTCGATGTGGTCGGCGAAGAGGCTCCAGTTCGCCCGCGGATACGCGAGGGACGCGACCAGCTTTGCGATCTCGGCGTCGCGCTTCTTCGGATCGCCCTTCCACCGCGCGCGGGCCTCGGCGATCCGGGGCTGCAGCGCCTTCTTCGCGGCCACGTAGGCGTCCACCGCCTTCTGGTCCAGGAAAAGCGAGCTCAGGTTCACCATGACGACGCCGCCGCCCTTGGCGATGGCGCGGATCTGGTCGTCCGTGACGTTGCGCGGCAGGTTCGAGAGGGCGCGGCAGGAGGAGTGCGACGCGAAGACCGGCGCCTTCGACACGGCGATCGCGTCCGCCATCGTCTTGTCGCTGACGTGGGAAACGTCCACGAGCATGCCGAGGCGGTTCATCTCGAGGACGACCTCGCGGCCGTGCTCGGTCAGGCCGTCGTGCACGGCGTACTTCGAGGGCTCGAACATCTCGGCCCCGAAGAACGAGCCCGAAGAGTCGGCCCAGTGGTTCGTGTTCGTGTGCGTCAGCGTCATGTACCGCACGCCGAGCCGGTAGAACGACGACAGCGCGCCGAGGGAGTCCTCGATCGCGTGGCCGCCCTCGATGCCGATGAGGAGCGCGACCTTCCCGTCCTTCTTGGCCTGCCGGATGCCGGAGACCGAGTCGGCGAAGACGAGGTCCTTCGGGTTCGCATCGACGAGGCGGTGGATCAGGTCGATGAACTCGAGCGCCTTCTTCGCCGACCCGCCGGTCTTCGCGTACTCGCCATTGACATACGCCGCGAGGAAGGGGGCGGTGACGCCGCCCTCGCGCCACCGGGGAATGTCCACGTGCCCCGTCTTCCCGCGGACCGAGAGGTCCACCCACTCCTTCTCGAGCCGCTCCGGCACGTCCTCATGCGTGTCCACGACGATCGCGCTCCGGTGCAGCGCGAGCGCGCGCTCCTTCGAGTCCTGGCCGAGGGCGAAGGAAGCCGCGGCGGTCGCGGCGAGGGCCCAGGCGAGTGTCCTCATGGACGCGAGGCTATACCGGACAGTCGGACTCGCGCCTAGGGCGCGGGACAGGGAGCGCCCGCGGCGGCCCACGTCTTGAACTTCGCGACGAACTCGGCGTGCGGTACCGGGACGGCCGCACGTCCGACGCCGGGGTTCCAGCCCCACAGGACGAGCTTGTCGGAATCGACGTGTTTCTCGAGTGCGGCGAAGTCCTTGCCGCCGTTT
>DATMNJ010000140.1:0-5928 GCA_035569175.1 Thermoanaerobaculia bacterium
CTTCCGCCCAATCCTCGACGACCGCTCGCCGTTCGTCCTCCATCTCGTCGGGCAGCTGCTCGTAGCGCTCGACGGCGTCGGCGGTCAGCTCCCTGACCCGCGGCAGCAGCAGCCGCGCCGCGTCGAGCGTGAAGATCTTCCGGCTGGGTCTCTCCTCGATCGCCGCCGGGGCCGCGTCGCTCTCGCGGACGGCCTCGATCAGCCGGGCGACGGGCTCGGCATCCTCGGCGCCCGCGGTCTCCACGTACTCCTCGAGCGCCACGAGCGCCTCCGCGTTGCGTCCGCACTTGAGCAGCAGGAGGCCCCGCTCGCGCAACAGCGGCCCGCTCGCGGGCTCGAGCGCCTCGGAGAGCTCGAGGGCGGCGAGGGCCTCCTCCCAGCGGTTGCGCCGCTCGTAGGACCGCCGGAGGTTCAGGAGCACGCGCGCCAGGATGGCCTGCGGCTTGTCCGCCCGGAGCGTGCCCTTCTCGAGCGCGACGGGAGCGCCGAAGATCGTCGCCAGGCGCCCCGACAGATGCTCCGCGTCGCCGACCTCGCCGCCGTCGAATGGGTCGAGGTAACGGCCCGCGGGCAGATCCGGTCCGCCGACGACGAAATGGCCGGGCAGCCCGATGCCCGTCAGGTCGAGCCCCGCCTGCCGGCCCACCTCGATGGTCACGATCGAGAGGGTGATCGGCATGCCGCGGCGGCGCGCCAGCACGCGCGCGACCGAGGAGTTCGACGGCTCGTCATACGACTCGGCGTCGCCGCGGAAGCCCTCCTCCTCGAAGAGAACGCGCAGCAGCGACGGAAGCGGCCCGTCCTGCCCGGCCCGCACGCGCGCCGCGAGGTCGGCGATCGCACGGCGCGCCGGCGACGTCTTCGGACGGGTCCACGAGCAGCGAAACGAGCAGCGCGCCTTCGAAGAGGCCGGGCTCGGCCTCGGCGACCAGGGCGCGCCAGCGCTGCAGCAGCTCGAGGCTGGCCACCTCAGCCCTCCCGGCGCGCGATGGCCACGCCGTCGCGCAGCGGAACGATGACCGACCGGTATTCCTGGAGCGAGAAGAGGGTCCGGTTGAACTGGCGGATGCCCTCCGTCGCGGCATCCCGGACGCCCGCGTCCACGACCTTGCCGGACCAGAGCACGTTGTCGGCGATGAGGTAGCCGCCCTTGCGCACGCGCGGCGCCGCTGCCTTCAACGCGGCCGGATAGCCTTCCTTGTCCACGTCGATGAAGATGACGTCGAAGTAGCCCGTCGCCGCATCGAGCGACGCGACGGCGTCGCCCACCTTGATGGCGACGCGGTCGTCGAGCTCCATCCGCCCGAGGTAGCCCCGGGCCTTCTCGGCGTTGGCCGGACTGCCGTCGGTGTAGACGACGTGGCCGCCGCGGCCGACCGCGCTCGCAAAAAAGGCGGTCGAATACCCGATGGCGCTTCCCATCTCGAAGACCCGGGCGGCGCCGATCGACCTCGCGAGGACCTCGAGGAGCGTCCCCACCGCGGGTCCGACGATCGGAACGTCGTTGTCAGCCGCGTACGCCTCCATCTCGGCCAGGACCGGGGCGCGGGCCGGGATGAGGTCTCGGATGTACGCGTCGAGCGCGGGGGAAAGAAGGGGCGTCATGGGGGGATTCTATAGGCGCGGGAGGCGGGCGAGGGGCCGAGCGCGGGCGACGGGCTCGTATAATCCCTGGCCCATGACGCTCCTCGAGACCCTCCTCTCCGAGTTCCCTCCCGCGGAGTACGAGCAGCTCGTCGCGACCCGGCGCGACCTGCACCGCCACCCGGAGCTCGCCTTCGAGGAGCGCCGCACCGCGGGCGTCGTGGCCGGGCGGCTGCGCGAGCTCGGCCTCTCGCCGCGCGAAGGCCTGGGCAGAACCGGCGTGGTCGCCGACGCCGGCGCGGGCGGTTCGCGCCTGATGCTGCGGGCCGACATGGACGCCCTTCCCCTCGTCGAGGCGAACGCGGAGCCTTATGCCTCGCAGGAGCCCGGCCGCATGCATGCCTGCGGACACGATGGCCACGTCGCGATGGGCCTCGCCGTCGCCCGCCGTTTTGCGTCCCGTGCCCCGGGCGCCCCGCTGCGCTTCCTCTTTCAACCCGCCGAGGAGGGACAGGGCGGCGCGCAGGCCTGCGCCGACGACGGCGTTCTCGAGGGCGTCGGATCGGCCTTCGGCCTGCACCTCTGGAGCCCGAAGCCGGTCGGCTGGATTGGCGTCAACCGCGGGGCGCTCATGGCGGCCGTGGACTCCTTCGAGATCGAGGTCGAGGGCCGGGGCGGCCACGGAGCCGCGCCCCACGAGACGAGCGATCCGATCGTCGCCGCGGCGCGGATCGTCGAGGCGCTCCAATCGGTCGTCTCCCGGGAGATCTCGCCGCTCGACTCGGCCGTCGTCACGATCGGCTCGATCCACGGCGGCACCGCCTTCAACATCATCCCGGGATCCGTCCGGCTGACCGGCACGGCGCGGTCCTTCACCGAGGCGACCGGAAAAGCCCTCCCCGAAAAGATCCGCCGCATCGTCGCGGGCACCGCCGCGGCCTGCGGCGTGGCCGCCACCGTCCGGTACGACCGCGTCAACTCGGCCACGGTCAACGACGCCGCGATGGCGGAGCTCGTCACCGAGACGGCCTCGCGCCTGCTCGGCGACGAGAACGTCGAGACCGACACGCGCACGCTCGGCGGCGAGGACATGTCGGTCTTCCTGAACCGCGTTCCGGGGTGCTTTTTCTTCGTCGGCTGCGCCCGCGAGGGGCCGCTGCGTCCGCACCACTCGCCACGCTACGACATGGACGAGCGCGCCCTCGCCGTGGGGACGGCCGTGATGGAGGCCGTTCTGCGCGAGGCGGCGCGGCGCCTCGGCGTGAGCCGCGCTCCTCTTTAGTAGTAGTGGTACGGCGCGCCCGGCCCGTACCACTTCTGGTTCGTCAGGTTGTAGTACGCGCCGATCTGCGTGAACGGGATGCGCAGGAAGCTGAACGCCCGCAGGAGCGTGTCTCCCCACCACGTCGTGTCGTCGACTCCGACGGCCCTCAGGATCTCCGGGAAGTTCAGGCCGATCTCGAGCCCGACTTCCTGGTAGCGCGACGGGAGGGGCGGATCGTAGCCATAGCCCTTGGTCAGGAAGGCGAACGAGAACTGGAAGAAGCGCGCGATGCCGGGCCGGACGTCGACGCGCCGGGCGAGGCCCGAGAACTGCAGGTTTACCGTGTACATCTCCTCCGAGTAACCGGCGCCGAGCGACGGGTCGTAATCGACGATGCCGGAGGTGTACCGGGCCGGGATCGTCGTGGGGACCAGGCCGAGGCTGAAGCTGATGAGGTCCTCGAGGTGGTGGCGTCGGACGAGCGCGCCGGCCAGGGATCCGATGGCGTCCGCGGTGAGGTCCTGGGCCGAGAAGCCGTAGGGGCTGAAGCCGTCCCCGACCTCGACCAGGGCTCCCGCCATCACCGTCGCGCCGAGAGACAGCCAGAAGGACTGGTCCGGGCTCAGCCCGTGGAGCGAGTAGGCGTCGTAGAGCAGACCCGCGACGTTCGCCGAGATGGTGAAGTGGGAGGCCTTGTCCAATCCTCCCCCGTACGTCCACGTCTGGAAGAACCCCTCGTCGGTGAAGTGAAAGGCCTGGGTGCCGTACTTGATGGGCCCCTGGGCACCATTGATGATCCCGATGAGCTCCGCGGCGCTCGTCCAGATGATCACGGGCTTCGTGAAGAGCCTGTCCGGCCGCGGCCTCTCGCCCGTGAGCGTCACGCAGTCGAGCAGGACGCAGCGGCGCACCGGCGGCGCGGCCGCGGGCCCGGACGCTGCGGCCGGATCCTGGTCGGGCTCTTCCGAGTCGCCCATCCCGAGCCGAAAGGCGGGCGGCCCTTCGTCGTCCCAGGGAGAGGAGCGCTCGAGGCCGGCGAGGCGAAACCCGGCATGCCCGGCGGCGTCGGAGGAGGACGCGGATCGGGGGGACTGCCCCGACGGAAAGAGCGAAAACTGTTGCGCGGCGGCCCGGGGCGCGGCGAGCACGGTCACGCCGGCGGCGCAGAAGGCGCCCCGCGCGAGTCTCCGGGCGAGCGCGCGGAGTCTGGTTCTTCCGGTCTCTGACATGGATTGTGTTGAAAGCCCGGCGCATTATCGCCAAACGATCCGCTTTCGCAAAGCCCCGCAAGCGCCGCGCCGGACGATAATCCGCCCGTGCCCGCGCTGACCCTCGCCGCTCTCGGCCTCTATCTCGCGGCCGTTCTCGCGATCGGCTTCGCCTGGCGCCGGCGCGCCGGCCGCGACGAGGCCTCCTACTTCGTCGCCGACCGGTCCCTCAACACGTTCTGGGGTTTCCTCGGCCTGGCGTCGCTGACGACCGGCGGGTCCACGACCATCGCCCTCGCCGCGCTCGTCTACACCCATGGCATCTCGGGCCTCTGGCTCGATCTCGCCGGCGCCCTGGGCCTGCTCGCGCTCGGCCTCTTCTTCGCCCGCCGCGTCCGCCGCGAGGGGGCGGTCACGCTGCCGGAGATCATCGGACGCCACTATGGCGCGTCCGCACGGCGCGTCGCGGCCCTCCTCGTGCTGGTCTCCGAGATCGTCTGGTTCGCCCTGCTCACCGAGGCGACGCAGATCGTCCTCACCGCCGCCTTCGGTCTGGCTCCGACACGCGCCATCGTCCTCTCGACCGCCGTCTTCGTCGCCTACACGTCCCTCGGCGGCCAGTACGCGGTCGTGCGCACGGACCTCCTCCAGTACGGACTCATGGTCGCGGGCATTCCCGGCGTCGGTCTCTACTGCGCGCTCTCCGCCGCGAAGGGCCTCGGCGGCCTGCCGCCCGCGGCCTGGAGCTTTCCGACCTCGGCGACGTTCGGCGCCGGCGACGTCCTGGCCATGCTCGTCCTCATCGGCCTGCCCCACATGGTCGGCAGCGACGTCTACCTGAAGCTGCTCTCGTGCCGGGACGAGGACACCGCGCGCCGGTCCGCGCTCTACGCGGCCGGCTCGAAGGTGCTCTTCGGCCTCTCGGTCGCCGCCATCGCGCTCTGCGCGCGCAAGGCGCTGCCCCCCGTCGAGGCCTCCCTCGCGCTCCCGGCCGCCGTGCTCGGGTTCGCGCCACCCGCCCTGGCGGCATTCGTCCTCGTCGCGCTCGTGGCGACGATGCAGACGTCGGCCGACATCGTGCTCCTCTCCGCCTCCGCCGTCACCGCCCGGGACCTCGCGCCTCCGCTTCTGGGCGGCCGCACGCTTCCGATCGCCGCGTCGCGGGCCCTCCCGCTGCTCTACGGCGCGCTCGGCCTCGTCACGGCGCTCGTCCTCGACCGCGACGTGCTCAAGACGTTGCGCCTGGGCTACTCGATCTTTGCCGCGGGCCTGATCCTGCCGACGCTCGCGGCGTTCCTGCCGAAGCGCTGGACGGTGCCCACCCGGGGCGCCATCGTCGCGATGATCGCGGGCGGTGGCACCGCGGCAGCGGGCCGGTTCTTCCCGTCGCTGTCCGGCGGCCGCGATCCGGTTCTCGTGGGGACGGCGGTCAACGCCGTCGTCCTCGTCGCGGCGTTTCTGGCCGGTCGCGTCGGCGCGGCGGGTGCGGCGGGCGCGGGCGGGGGGACTGCGGAGGGCTGAGCGCCCGCTACTGGCTCTTCATCGGCGCCTCGCCGAGGCACTCGTACGCCGGCTCTTCGGCCGACCGGATGACGGCGAAATCCCAGATGCTCTTCTCGCCCTCGACGTGGCGCAGCGGCTGGTACACGACGACGTGGGCCGGGCATCCCGCGCGCTCGAAATCGACGACCGCGACGCCCGCCTGTTTGACCCCGAGGCGCACGTCGCGCGCGTCCGGGAACCGCCTCTTGACGAGCTCGACCGGATCGAGCGCCCACGCTTCCGCCTTCTTCTGCCGCTCCTGGAGCTTCGCGATGTCGGCCGTGAAGGTGGGTTGACGGACGAGGCCCCAGTACGCGAGGTCGTCGTCCG
>DATMNJ010000141.1:0-6408 GCA_035569175.1 Thermoanaerobaculia bacterium
CATCCGGGCGATCTCCTGCTGCGGCACGGAGAAGTTCACGTAAATCGGCTGCAGCGACTGCAACGGCACGATGGGGGTGCCTCCCGTCATGTACTCGCCGAGGTTGGCCTGACGGATGCCGAGGACCCCGGCGAACGGCGCCCGAATCGTCTTGCGGTCGATCGTGGCCCGGATATTTCCGACGGTTCCCTCCGCCGCCTTGTACTCGGCCTTCGAGCGGTCGAGATCGGCCTGAGCTCCGATCTCCGTGTCCACCAGCTTCTGGCTCCGGTCGAGGTTTATTTTGGCCAACTCGAGCTGCGCCACGGCGGCCGCGAGCTGAGCCTGCTCCTGGCGCGTGTCGAGCTGCAGGAGCAGATCGCCCTGCCGTACCATCTGGCCCGACTCGAAAGCGATCTTTTCCACGACCCCGGGCAGGTCGGCGCTGACCACCACGCCGTGCACGGCCGAAACCGTGCCGATCGCCCCGAGGGTGCTCGGCCAGTGGTCCGCCTTGGCGACGAAGGTGGTGACCGCCTCCGGGGGCGGCTTGAAGGAGGCCTGCTGGGCCATGCCCTTCTTGATCTGGCCGTATTTCACCGCACCAATCGCGGTGACGAAGACCGCGATCGCGATGACCATCAGGAAAATGCGCTTCTTCATGAAACCCAAACCTCCAACTTCATCCGGCGGCTTTCCCGGCCCGCGGCCCGGGAATCTCGCTGGAAGGGCGCTCGAAGGACACGTCCCTCCAAGCATTCAAATACGAACTAGGCTTCGTTTCGTCCCGAAGATTCCGCCCTGCCGAAGAAAAATCTCACGGTCCGGCAGGCGCGGGCCGGCTCCCCGGGCAGGGAGAATATCCTGTGGGGCGGCCCAATGCAGAGGAGGACGCCATGACCGAGGGTCCCGAGGCTTACGTCGATCGGATCTCGAGCTACGTCGGGAAGCGGAGTCCGCTGCAAATCCTGCGCTCCACGCCGCGGGCCCTCGAGAAACGGATCTCCGGGGTCACGCGCCGGCGGCTCTCGACCCCGCCGGAGAAGGGCAAGTGGTCGGTGGGCCAGATCCTCGCGCACCTGTCGGAGATCGAGCTGCTCTGGGGCTATCGGATCCGCACGATCCTCGAGAAGGATGGCGCCACCATCGCGGGAATGGACCAGGACGCCTGGGCCCGCAACTCGCACTACGAGCGGATCGATCCCCGGCACAGCCTGGAGCTCTTCCAGGCCCTGCGGCGGGCCAATCTCGAGTTGCTCCAGGGGCTCTCGCCGCGTGCGCTCGGGCGGCACGGCAAGCACTCTGCGTTCGGCCGCCTGACGGTGTCCTGGATCTCGCGCCTGCTCGCCGGCCACGACATCAACCACACGCGCCAGATCGGCGCGCTCCTGAAGGAGGGGGCGTCGCATGGCCGCGGCTGAGCGCGTGGGCGGGCGTTGGCCGGTCTGGTCGGGCCGGTCCTGGGGCATCGCCCTCGTCGCGGCCGCGTGCAGCGCCGGTCTCCGTGCGCAGACCATGTCGATCGAGGACTACGAGCCCAAGTCGACGCTCGTGGTCCCGGAGCACAAGCCGCAGCAGGCGAAGTACCCGTTCATCGACGTGCACAACCACCAGGACCGCGACATGTCTGCCGCCGAGGCGGGCCGCCTCGTCGCGGACATGGACCGGATCAATCTCCGGGTCATGGTGAATCTCTCCGGGGGCCAGGGCGCGGAATTCGAGAAGGGGTACCGCAACCTCGCGGGCCGCTACCCGGGACGCTTCATCGTCTTCGCGAACCTCGACTTCGCCGGCATCGAGTCCCCCGGCTGGGGAGAGAGGGCGGCCGCGCAGCTCGAACGGGATTACAGAAACGGCGCCCGCGGCCTGAAGATCTTCAAGAACCTGGGCCTCACGGTGACCGATGCCAGCGGGCGCCGCGTGCCCGTGGACGATCCACGCATGGACGCGGTCTTCGAAAAGTGCGCCGCTCTCGGGATCCCGGTGCTCATCCACTCGGGCGAGCCCCGCTCCTTTTTCGACCCGCAGGACAAGTTCAACGAGCGCTGGCTCGAGCTCAAGCAGTTCCCCGGCCGCGCGCGCCCTGCCGACAAGTTTCCGCCCTTCGAGCAGATCCTGACCGAGCAGCACCACCTGTTCGCGAAGCATCCGAGGACGAAGTTCATCGACGCCCACCTCGGGTGGCTCGGCGGCGACCTGGCGCGCCTCGGCGCCCTCTTCGACCGGCTGCCCAACGTCTACACGGAGATCGGCGCCGTGCTGGCGGAGCTCGGCCGGCAGCCGCGCTTTGCGCGCGAGTGGTTCATCAAGTACCAGGACCGCATCATGTTCGGCAAGGATACGTGGGCCGCCGACGAGTACCCCGTCTACTTCCGCGTCCTCGAGACCGACGACGAGTACTTCGACTATTACCGCAAGCGCCACGCCTTCTGGAAGATGTACGGCCTCGCGCTGCCCGACGACGTGCTCAGGAAGCTCTACTACAAGAATGCCCTGAGGGTGATCCCGGGCATCGACGCTTCGGCTTTCCCGCCCTGAGAGGAGTCCGACTGGGAGCCGGACGGAAAGTCGGCGACGCGATATCATCCACCCCCCAAATGACTCGCATACGCCACGCGCTTCGGGGTGCCGCCACGACGGCCGCCCTCCTGGCGGTGTCTTGCGCGTCGACGGCCCGTCTTCCGGCCGTACCCGCCCGCCTCGCGCCGCGCGCCGACGTCGTGGGCTTCACCAATGACATCCGGTACTTCCCGCGTGACGCCGAGGACGTCCGACAGTTCGAGGAGGCGTTCGTCGCCTCCTGGGGCCGCGAGCGCGCGACCCTCGGACTCGCGCCGGGCGCGCCGTTGCCGCCGGCGGCGTATCTGGCCATTTCGGGCGGCGGGGACAACGGGGCGTTCGGTGCCGGTCTCCTGAACGGCTGGACGAAGGCGGGCGACCGGCCGACCTTCAAGCTCGTCACCGGGGTGAGCACGGGCGCGCTGATCGCGCCGTTCGCCTTCCTCGGGCCCGCTTACGATGCCCGGCTCAAGGCCCTCTACACCGACATCTCGATGAAGGACATCGCCGAGCTGCGCCCGCTCTATACGGCGCTCTTCAGCGAAGCCATGGCCGACACGGCGCCGCTGGCCAGGCTCGTGGAGAAATCGGTGACCCAGGAGATGCTCGACGCGATCGCCGCCGAGCACGAGAAGGGCCGCATCCTGCTCGTGGGCACGACCAACCTCGACGCGCGGCGGCCGGTCATCTGGGACATCACCCGGATCGCGGCGACCCACAGCCCGTCGGCGCTCCGGCTGGTGCACAAGATCCTGCTCGCCTCCGCGGCGATCCCCGGAACGTTTCCGCCGGTGATGATCGACGTCACGGCGGACGGCCGCCCGTACTCCGAGATGCACGTGGACGGAGGGACGGCGAACCAGGTGTTCGTTTACCCCGTGGCCTCCGAGCTCGCGAGATTGTCCAGGGAGAACGACGCCGAGCGGGCCCGGACCCTCTACATCATCCGGAACGCGCGTCTGGACCCCGAATGGGCGCAGGTGGACCGCCGCACGCTCCCGATCGCCCTGCGCGCGATCACCTGCCTGATCCAGTACCAGGGGATCGGCGACCTCTACCGCATCTACACGATCGCGCGGCGGGATCACGTCGCCTACAACCTCGCGTACATCCCACCGACCTTCGACACGCCCCACACGACGGATTTCGACCAACCTTACATGCGCGCCCTCTTCGACCTCGGCGACAAGATGGCCGCCGAGAGACATGAATGGGCCACGCATCCGCCCGTCCTTCTGTCGGGAGAGGGCGACGAGAACGCCAAACTGCTCCGGCTCGACCCCGACGCCCGGGCCCAGTAGGAAGAGGCTAGAGCTCGAGGCCGCGCACGCCGCCAGCGTCCGCGGGAGCGTCCGCCGACGCGCAGGTCGCGTGGAGATTGACCATCTCGACGAAGAGGGCGAGGCGCTCCATGAAGGTGTCGACCACTTTCGGCCCGTCGCTCGCGCGGCAGGTGAAGGACACGAGCCCCTTGCCCGATTCGAGCCGGTAGCGCTGGAAGGAATCCGAGTCCCGCGAAACCTGCTCGTAGGACTCGAGCCACTGCGCGTCCACCGTGCCGGCGAGGCTGATGATGTGGCGCTGGAACAGCGGCCCCAGGACTTCCTGCCGCATGGCGGCGCGGTCGATCGTCACGTTGTACATCTTCGCCGTCTCTCGGGCCTAGAGAGAGCAAGCTTGGAGCCAGACTTGCTAAAGCCTTTTCGGCCAGCAGTTTGACCTCGATCCACCGGACGCGAGTGACGCAAATCGTCGCCTGAGGCGCCGTGGACTGCCATCGCGAGTCAGTTGCCTCGGTTGCCGCGAAGCCGGCTGCGCGGTCACGGTCTCGCCCGCCGGCGCGCCGGCGAAATTCATTGATCGCGCCGCGCTCTTCGCCAAGACTGTCGAGGTGTTGAGGGACGGCGGGAGCGCGGTCGCCGCAGAGGCGCAGCCGGGAATCTTCGTCTATTTCTCGGATCTCCTGTCCCGGACGGTCGTGGACGCGCAGGGAGCGCCGATCGGACGCCTCTGGGATCTCTCGATCCGCCTGCCCGAGCCGTATCCGCCGGTGTCGCAACTGTTCATCCGGCCGCCCGGCCAGGCCGACCTGCTCCTGGTGGCCGAGGGGCCGCAGGTGCGCTCGTGGACCGAGGACCCGATTCCGCTGACCGCGCGCGTGCCGGAGCTGCGCCCGAGCCGCCGCCGCGACAAATCCGAGATCCTCCTGCGGGAGGCCCTCCTCGACAAGCAGGTCGTCGACGTGTCCGGGGCCAAGGTCGAGCGCGTCAACGACCTGCACTTCGTGGTCACCCGCGAGGGGCAGCTCGTGCTCGCCCACATCGACGTGGGCCTGCGCGGCCTGGTCCGCCGGCTGGGATGGCAGCGAGGGATCGAGGCGCTTCTGCGCGCGGTGCGGCCCGGCGCCCGGTACCTGACCCACGACGACGGCCTGATCGGCTGGAAGTACGTGCTGCCGACCCTCGGGGACCCGGCCGGCCTGCGCCTGGCGTTTTCGCAGAAGTCGATCGGCCGGCTCCATCCGGCCGACCTCGCGGAGATCCTCGAAGACCTGCCCGCGCAGTCGCGGCGCACCGTGTTCGACGCCCTCGAGTTCCACACGGCGGCGCGCGTCCTGCCCGAGGTGGATCCGAAGATGCAGCAGGAGCTCCTTCCGGCCGACAGCGATCCCGAGCGCGCCGCCGACCTTCTCGAGAGGATGCCGCCGGACGCAGCCGCCGACGTCCTCGGCGAGCTCCCCGAGGAGGACGCCCAGGACCTGATCGATCGCATGCAGCCGGACGACGCGCGAGCGGTCACGACGCTGATGGGCCACGAGGAGGACACGGCAGGCGGCCTGATGACGACCGACCTGGTGACGTTTTCGGGCGACATGACGATCGCCGACGCGTTCCGGCGGCTGCGCGAGATCGCTCCGGACGTCGAGTTCCTGTACCAGTTTTACGTCGTGGACGAGAAGCACCGGATGCTCGGCATCCTCAACATGCGGCGGCTGTTCCTCGGGAAGGAAACGGACCTGCTCCGCGACGCGATGGCGCCGTGGACGATCTGTGTCCATCCGGAGGACGCAACCTCCCACGTGGCGGAAGTCATCGAGAAGTACAACCAGGCCGCCGTTCCCGTGGTGGACGGCGACGGCGTTCTCGTCGGGATGATCACCGTCGATGACGTCCTCACCGAGGTGCTGCCCCTCGCATGGAAGAAAAAGCTCCGGCTCTGACCGCACGCGGGCTGGGGCGGCTGTCCCGCTGGAAGCAGATCGTTCTGTTTCTCGGCGTGATCGGCCCCGGCCTGATCACCGCCAACGTCGACAACGACGCCGGCGGCATCACGACCTATTCGCTGGCTGGGGCCCAGTTCGGAACGCGGTTCCTCTGGACGCTCATCCCGATCACGATCGCGCTGATCGTCGTCCAGGAGATGGCCTCGCGGATGGGCGCCGTCACCGGCAAGGGGCTCGCCGATTTGATCCGCGAGAACTTCGGCGTGAGGCTGACGTTCTACCTGATGCTGGCTCTGCTGGCCTCGAACTACGGCAACACCGTCTCCGAGTTCGCGGGCGTCGCCGCGAGCATGGAGCTCTTCGGCGTGCCGAAGTGGATCGCGGTGCCGATCGTGGCCGTGGCCATCTGGCTGCTCGTCGTGCGAGGCACGTACCGGCTCGTCGAGCGCGTCTTCCTCGTGGCGTGCGTGTTCTATTTCGTCTACCCGGTCTCCGCGTTCCTCGCTCACCCGGACTGGAAGAGCGTCCTCCGCGACACGGTCATCCCGTCGCACATCTCCTTCGATTCCGGGTACATCGGGATGCTCGTCGCCCTCGTCGGCACGACGATCGCGCCGTGGATGCAGTTCTACCTCCAGTCGAGCGTC
>DATMNJ010000142.1:0-5599 GCA_035569175.1 Thermoanaerobaculia bacterium
ACCGAAGAGTTCCGCATGTCGGTCGCCCTCTCGGCCAGCCGCGTCCTCCAGCGCCCCTCCCTCTCGGTCTTCATCGGTCGCGAAAAGGAGTTCGCCGAGCTCCAGCGGCGCCTGAACGCCGCGATTTCGGGCGACTGCCAGTTCGCCGTCGTCGCGGGCGAGCCGGGGATCGGAAAGACGCGCCTGCTCGAAGAGCTGAAGAACCTCGCCCTCGCCCGGAAGATCCGCGTCCTCTACGGGCGCTTCGTCGAGCAGGACCGATCCTTCTCGTACCAAGGCTTCTGCGAGCTCATCCAGGACTACTTCCGGTCGCGCGACGGCGCGAGCTCCTCCGGGGAGCGCCCCGACTTCTCCGATCTGGCCGCCGACCTGATCGGGCTCTTTCCCCAGCTCTCGGAGATCACCGACCTGCGCGCGGCCGTCAGCGGGGATTCCCGCATCGCCATTCCGGCCGAAGAGCGCAAGGTCGAGGACCGGATCCAGATCTTCGAGCTGCTCGCCCGAACGCTGACCCGAATCGCCGGCGGCAAGCCGCTCGTGCTGATCCTCGAGAACCTCCACGGCGCCGAGGTGTCCATCGAGGCCCTCCAGTACATCGCCCGCCGCCTCGGGCCGACTCCGACGCTCATCGTCGGCAGCTACCGCCAGACGGAGACCGACAAGCGGCATCCGCTCACGCGGATGCTCGACTCGTTCGTCGACGATCCGCGGTTCGTCGCGCTGACGCTTCCGCCCTTCTCCCCCTCCGAACACCGGTCCCTCGTCGAATCGCTCGTCGGCGCCCCCAAGGTCTCCAACGACCTCGCCACGCGGCTGCGGGACGCCACCGAGGGCAATCCCTTCTTCACCAAGGAGCTCATCCGCTCGCTGGTCGAATCGGGAGGAATCGCCCGCGACGACACCGGCGCCTGGAGCTTTTCCCGGGAAGCCGAGATCTCGGCCGACGCGCTTCCCGCCACCATCCAGCAGGCCGTCGAAAAGCGCATCGAGCGGCTGCCGGTCGAGCTGCGGGACCTGCTCTCGATCGCCTCGGTCCTGGGAAAGACCTTCGATTCACGCGACCTCGTGACGCTCGCCGAGGACGCCAAGGCCGTCGAGGACTCCGTGGACCGCCTGATCCTCGAGGGCATCCTCGAAGAGGACCGCGAATCCCGCGGCGACCGCCTGACCTTCGCGAGCGGCATCGTCCGCGACGTCCTCTACGGAGCCCTCTCCCGGCGCCGCCGCCGCTCCCTCCACCGCAAGTACGCCGAGCTGATCGAGAAGCGGGCGGCGGGCCGGCTCGAGCGCGTCTACCCCGAGCTCGTCCAGCACTTCTGGCAGGGCGACGTCCCCGACAAGACTGTCGACTACGGGCTCAAGCTCGCTCAGAAGTCGCTGGACACCTTCAGCCCCGAGGACGCGATCCGCGTCGCGAAGATCGCTCTCGAGTTTCTCGAGGACGAGGAATGGTCGGGCGATCCGGTACTCGAGGGCGAGGCCCGGCAGATGCTCGCCCAGGGCCAGCGCATGACCGGCAACGTCGACGGCGCGTTGCGCGAGGCCGAGGCCGCCGCCCGCGTCTTCGAGGAGCAGAAGCGGCAGGACCGTGCCGTCGGCTCGATCCTCTTCGCCGCGGAGGCCGCCTGGCAGGCTCGCCGCATCGATGAGGCGCGCCGCTGGGTCGAGCGCGGCATCGAGACCGCGCGGTCCGCCGGGGTCTCCGAGAGCATGCCCAAGCTGCTGTCCCTCGGCGCGACCGTCGCCAACCTCCGGGGCGAATTCGCGAAGGCGGCCGCGTACCAGGCCGAGATCGAGGCGCTGACCCAGCGCGAATCCGTGAAGGAAGAGGAAATCCCTCGCGGCGGCACGCTCGTCGTCGCGATGCCCAACCCCCTTGCCGCAACCGAGACCTCCGTCTACGAGACCACGGAAGAGCACGAGGTTCTCGCCAACGCGTTCGAGACGCTGGTCGCGACGGACCCGCAGGGCAACCTGGCGGGCAATCTCTGCGAGCGCTGGGTCCTCGAGCAGGCCGGCGCGGCCCTGCGCCTGCACCTGCGCCGCGGCGTCCTCTTCTCCGACGGCACCCCGCTGACCGCCCGCGCGGTCAAGGCGGCCCTCGAGCGTTCGATCCGCCTGTCGCGGGAGGTCACGCCGGCCGCCTTCACGGCGATCGAAGGAGTTCGCGAGTACCTCGACGGCCGCACCTCCGAGGTCGCGGGCATCGAGGCGACGTCGGAAGATGAGCTCTGCATCCGCCTTCAGCACGCCGTGCCGATCCTGCCGTCGCTCCTGACCGACGGACGGACCGCGATCGCCGCGTCCGGGGCGCGGCAGGAGGATCCCCCCGTCGGCACCGGCCCGTTCCGGATCGTGTCGCACACGCCCGACCGCGCCGTCCTCGAGCGCAACCCACGGCACTGGCGCGTCCCCGGGGCCCGCCTCGATCGGATCGAGTTTCGCGCGTCCCTCTCGCCGGCGGCCATCGCCGAGGGCCTGCGCTCCGGGGAGCTCGACGTCGCCCGCGACCTGCTGCCGCAGGACCTCGAGGCGATCCTGCGGGACCCGCGCTTCCGCGGCGGCCTGGTCGAGACGCCGAAGAAGAACACCTACTTCGCGGTCTTCAACACGGCGAGCCCCGGCGGCTCGAACGCGGCGCTGCGCATGGCCCTCGCCGGCGTCGCGCGCACGCAGGACTTCGTTTGGGGCGCGCTCGGCCGCTTCGCCCTTCCCGCGACCGGCGTCCTGCCGCCCGGCATCCTCGGCCACGACCCCGGCCGACGGCAGCCGCACCTGTCGAAGGAGAAGGCCGTCGAGATGCTGCGGGCGTCGGGCCTGCCGTCACCCGTTCGTCTGCGCGCGTCGGTGCACCCGATCCTCCAGGCCCAGTACGCCGCGCTCACGCAGGCGCTCCTGCGGCTCTGGGCCGAGATCGGCGTCGAAGTCGAGGTCGCGACGAAGACGATGCCGTCGTTCCTCGACGCGTGGCACGAGAACGAGGGCATCGACCTGCTCATCGGGCGGTGGATCGCCGACTACGACGACCCGGACAACTTCACGCACAACCTCTTCCACTCCGAGACCGGGCGGCTGCGCCGCTACTTCGCGTCGGCCGATACCGACCTCCTCCTCGAAGAGGCCCGCGCCGAGGCGCGGCCCGCGGCCCGCGAAGGCCTCTACCGCAAGCTCGAACACTTCCTGCTCGATGCAGGGATCCTCGTCCCGCTCTTCCACGACGTGGACTACCGCGTCGCCAACCCGACCGTCCGCGGCATCCAGCTCCACGCCACGGCTCCCTACGTCAACTACGCCGAGCTCGGAAAGGCGGCGGCGCCCGCGCTCGCGCCGGTTTCGGACAAGCAGGTCGGGGGCGGCGTGCTGCACATTCCCATCCAGGGCGTCGTGCGCAGCCTCGACCCCTCGCTGACCGTGACGGTCGAGCAGGCCGACGCGCTGCCGAGCGTGTTCGAGACGCTGACCTGGGCGGCCGAAGGCACGCGGATCGTTCCCTGGCTCGCCTCGGAAATCCTGATGGAGAACGGCGGCGCGCGCTATCGGTTCCGCCTCCAGCCGGGCGTGCGCTTCCACAATGGCCGGCGGCTCACGGCCCGCGACGTGCGGCATTCCTGGGAACGGCTGCTCCTGAACCGCGAGAGCGAGAGCCGCTGGGTGCTGTCGGTCATCCAGGGGGCGAAACGGCTGCTCGACGGCGAGGCCACCGATCTCGCCGGTTTTCACATCGTTTCGCCGGCCGAGTTCTACGTCGATCTCGACAAGCCGGTTCCCTTCTTCCCGGCCATGATCTCCTATGCCGCCACCGCGATCGTCCCGGAGGGGACCGCCGCCGTCGGCGCCACCGCCGGCGCGGGCGCCGTCGGCACCGGGCCCTTCCGCGTCATCAGCTTCGAGTCCGGCCGCCGGCTCGAGCTCGAACGCAATCCCAACTACTGGCGCGCCGGCCGGCCGCGGAGCGAGGGCATCGTCTTTCACTTCGGCGTTCCTCCGGAAGAGATTCGCACCGAGTTCCTGGCGGGCCGGCTCTCGATGGCGCGGGACCTCCTGCCCGCCGACGCCGAGGCGTTCCGGCACGACCCGCGGTTTGCCTCGGGCTACCGCGAGAGTCCCCGCCTGACCACGTACTTCGTCGCCTTCAACATCCGGCGCGGGCCGTTCCGGGACGCGGACACGCGGCGCCAGCTTGCTCGCGCGATCAACGTCCGGGACCTGGTCCGACGGACCCTCGGGCGCCTCGCGATCCCGGCCCATGGTCTCATTCCGCCGGGCCTTCTCGGATACTCGGCGTCCGGGTCGAGCTCGGGGGCCGCGGTCCAAGGGGCCGCCAGCCCGGCCGACAGTTCGGTGGAAGCCACGGTGTCTCGCGAGACCGTCGACCTCACCGCCGCCGTTCATCCGATCTTTTTCGGAGAGTTCGCCAACTTTTTCAGGGAGCTCGGCGAGGCCTTCCGCGAGGTCGGTTACCGGATCCGGCCTGCGAACCGGACCATGTCCGAGTACCTGAAGCTCTCCGACGCCGGTGACGCGGACATCGACGTGGGGCGGTGGACGGCGGATTATCCCGACACCGACACCTTCCTCTATGGGTGTCTCCACTCGTCGTCCGGCGCCTTTCGCTGCTATCTCGGAACGCCCGAGCTCGACCACCTCGCGGACCAGGGACGCATCGAGACGGATCCGCGCGTGCGCCATTCGGTCTACCGGCAGGCCGAAGAGATGCTGGCGCGGGAGGCGCTCCTGCTCCCGCTCTTCCATGACCAGGTCTACTGTTTCGCCCGGCCCGAGCTCGAGGGGCTGACCACGATCGGCCAGTCCAACGCCGTCATCCCCTACGAAGATCTCTGGATCCGGCGCTAGCCGGGCTGTCCGGGCTGGGCCGGGGCGCCCTTGCCGCGAATCTGGAGCGCGCCCTGCTCGACCCAGTGCGCCAGCGCGCGGCGGATCCGGTACGCATCGCTCGCGACGGCGGCCTCGCAATCGAGCGGCGTCGCGCCCTGGCTCGCGCGCTCCCAGAGTGCCTGGAGGAAGCTGCCGTCCGTCTCGCCCGGCAGCGGCGTGGCCGCGACCTTCGTGCGTTCGAGGACGACGGTGTCGGGCACGAGCGCCGAGGATTCCTGAAACTCGTCGTAGCGCCGCATGGCCTCGAGCGTGAGCGGAAGGATCTCGCGCGGCGCGACGCCCGGCGTCTCGGGCGGACTGCCCTTGACGAACGAGAACTGCCCGGGCAGCGGCCGTTCGAGAAGCTGGTAAAACGCGTCATCGCCCTTCAGATGCCCGCGCCGGATTTCCGAGAGCTTGCCCGCGCGCAGAGTGAGGGAAGCGAAGACGTCGCCGCCTTTCGGACCCTTGAGGGTCAGCGACCCCGAGGCCGACGACTCGGCGAGGCTCTGGAGGAGCGCGGGCAGGCCGAAGATTTCGAGGTCGCCCTGCAGGCTCGCGGCCGGCAGGTCCGGGGCCGCGGCCTGGGCCGCGTCGGCCGGCTGCGGCTCCGCGGGCTTGGGCCGGTCGAAACCCGCCAGCGCCTTCCGGGCCGCCCGGCCGGCGTCCTGGCCGGAGAACCGCGAGACGATTTCCTCCAGGGCGCGGCGCACCGACGGCGTCG
>DATMNJ010000143.1:0-6720 GCA_035569175.1 Thermoanaerobaculia bacterium
CTGCAGCGTCACGATCGGCTGCCCCGGCTCGACCCACTCCCCGAGCCGGTGGTGCCTCGTGAGCACCGTTCCGGCCATCGGCGAGGCGAGGATGCCCTCCTTCTCGAAGTGCCGGATCTTTTCGAGCCGCACGCGCAGCGCCTGTTCCTCGGCGTCGAGCTGCCCCTTCTCCGACTCGCGGGCGCGGATGTCCGCGGCGATCGCATCGCGCTGGTGCTGCAGCGTCTCGAGGCTGGCCGACGCCGAAACGCCCTCCTTGACCAGCCGCGCAATCCGGCGCTCGTCGGACGCGACCGCCGCGAACTGCGCCCGCAACTTCTCGATCTCCTCGAGACGCGTCACGTCCCGGGCCTTGACCTGCGAGACCTGACGCTCGATGTCCGAGGCGTCCTCGGACAGGCCCGGTTCCTCGATCCGCGCGACTTCCTGGCCGGCCGCCAGAGCCTCCCCTTCCTCGGGAACGCGGGTGGTGAGCCGGCCGCGCCGCGAAAAGGACACGGCGAGGCTCTGCTCTTCGGCGATCGCGAGCAGGCGCAGGGGCTGGCCCGTGTCGTTCTCGCGCCGCACGAGCTCGCCGTAGCCCCAGGCCCCCGCGGCCGCAATCCCCACCGCCACGATGATCCAGAGGACCCGTTTCACCATCCCCAAGATTAAACCCGAAATGGTCCCCGGCCGGGAGCCCGACCGGCCCTTTTTCGGCCCCGGCGGACGCCGGGCCGGCCGGCGGACCTCGGTGATAAGTTCTCGCCTCGCCCGGCGGCGCGATCACGGGCGGAGAGCGGAGACGAAAACGCCCATGTCCAACCCAGTTCCCATCACCGTCGCCCGCGGCGACGGCATCGGGCCCGAGATTATGGCAGCCACGCTGCACATCCTGAAGGAGGCCGGGGCGCGCCTGGCGATCGAGGAGATCGAGATCGGCGAGAAGGTCTACCTCGCGGGCAACAGCGCCGGCATCGCGCCGGAGGCCTGGGAGTCGTTGCGCCGGACCCGCGTGTTCCTGAAGGCCCCGATCACGACCCCCCAGGGCGGGGGCTTCAAGAGCCTGAACGTCACGACGCGAAAGACGCTCGGCCTCTACGCCAACGTGCGGCCGTGCGTGTCCTACTTCCCGTTCGTCGCGACGAAGCACCCGGTGATGGACCTCGTCGTCGTCCGTGAGAACGAGGAGGACCTCTACGCCGGGATCGAGTACCGGCTGACCCCCGACGTCTACGAGTGCTTGAAGCTGATCACCCGCCCGGGCTGCGAGAAGATCGTCCGCTACGCCTTCGAGTACGCGCGCCGCCACAGCCGCAAGAAGGTCACCTGCTTCACCAAAGACAACATCATGAAGATGACCGACGGCCTGTTCCACAAGGTCTTCGACGAGATCGCCGGGGAGTATCCGGACGTCGTCAACGAGCACTGGATCGTGGACATCGGTGCGGCCAAGCTCGCCGACTCGCCCGAGGCCTTCGACGTCCTCGTCATGCCGAACCTCTACGGCGACATCCTCTCCGACGTCGCGGCGCAGATCGCGGGCTCGGTCGGCCTGGCGGGCTCGGCCAACATCGGGGAGCGTTGCGCGATGTTCGAAGCGATCCACGGCTCGGCCCCGCGCCGCGCGGGCCAGAACCTCGCCAACCCGTCCGGGCTCCTGCTCGGCGCCGTGATGATGCTCGTCCACATCGAGCAGCCCGACGTCGCCCAGCGGGTCCACAACGCCTGGCTCGCGACGCTCGAGGACGGCGTCCACACCTACGACGTCCACAAGGACGGAGTCAGCCGCCAGAAGGTGGGGACGAAGGAGTTCGCCGAGGCCGTGGTGGCCCGGCTCGGCAAGATTCCCCAGAAACTGAAAGCCGTCGGCTACGGCGCCGCGCGCCGGCCCGCCGCCGTCGAAACCGTGCGGCCGCCGCGGGCGAGGCCGAAGCAGGACACCGTCGGCGTGGATGTCTACGTCGGCTGGGCGAGCCCGGATAGCGACGCCCTCGCCGCCCGTCTCCTGCCCCTGGCGGGCCCGCAGTTCGAGCTCAAGATGCTGACCTCGCGCGGCCTCAAGGTCTGGCCGGGCGGCCAGCCGGAGACGTCCCGGGCCGACGAGTGCCGCTGCCGCTTCGTCGGCGCCGGTGGCGGCCGCGTTGCGCTTCCCGACATCGTCGCCCTGCTCTCGCGTATCGCGGGCGCCGGGCTCGACTTCGTCAAGACGGAGAACCTGAGCGAATTCGACGGCGAGCGAGGCTACTCGCTCGGCCAGGGGGAGTAAGGCATGGCCGCACCGAAGACGCCGCTCGTCGGCATCCTGATGGGATCGAAGTCGGACTGGGAGACGATGAGACACGTCTCCGAAACGCTCGACAAGTTCGGGGTCCCGAGCGAGAACCGGGTGCTTTCCGCGCACCGCACGCCTCGCGAGACCGCCGACTACGTCACGTCCGCCGCCGGGCGGGGGATCGAGGTCCTCGTCGCGGGGGCCGGCGGCGCCGCGCACCTGGCCGGCGTGGCCGCGGCGCACACGACGCTGCCCGTCCTCGGCGTGCCGATGGAGAGCGCGTCGCTCAAGGGCCTCGACTCGTTGCTCTCGACCGCACAGATGCCGGGCGGCATCCCCGTCGCAACCTTTGCGATCGGAAAGCCCGGAGCGGTCAACGCGGCGCTCTTCGCCGTCGCCGTCCTCGCCGGCAAGAGGCCGGAGCTCGGCAAGAAGCTCGTCGACTTCCGGGCCGAGCAGGCCGCGAAGGTTCTGAACGAAACTCTCCCGTAGCCGGGCGCGTGGACCCTCCGGGCCCTGCGCAGGTTCCTGGCCGCCCGGCGCCCGCCTCCGGTCTGCCGGCCGCCCCCCAAGTGTTCTAAAATGGGGCGTCGGCGCCAGCCCTGGCGCAGGAGGCATCTCATGGAGCTCCAGGAGTATTCGGACGAAGAACTGCTCGAAGCGGGCCGCGAAGCGGTCAAGCGCGAGCAGTGGCCGAGGGCCAAGGAGTTCCTCTCGGCCTACGTCGCGCGCCATGCCGCCCGCGGGGAAAACGTGCCCGCCTCGGGCCTGGCGAGCTACGCCCTCTGCCTCGCGCACCTGAAAGAGCAGCGCAAGGGCCTCGAGCTCTGCAAGCAGGCCCAGCACGCCGACCCGCGCAACGCCCACATCTACTGGTGCCTCGGCCAGATTCACCTGATTGCCAGATCCCGCAAGGAGGCGATCGACGTCGTCGAACGCGGCCTGCGCGCGGCGCCCGACAACTTCCTGCTGTTGCGCATGCGCAAGCGGCTGGGCGTCCGCCAGCCGCCGCCCCTCCCCTTCCTCGATCGCCGGCACACGTTGAACGTGGGCCTGGGCCGCATCATCCACAAGCTCAAGGGCTCTCCCGCGATGCTGTCCGTCTAGCGTCGGCCCCCCCGGGGGGCGGCCCGCGGCCGTTCACGTCCTGTTCATCGAGGTTGGTTGAGGCTGAAGCCTAAAGAAAGGGGAACACAGTCATGCCGCTCTCGCACAACCGCGCGCAACGGATTCTTGCGCTCCTCGTCATGGTCCTCGTCCTCCCCGCATCGCTCGCTCTCGCGGCCAAGAAAGCGTCGAAGGTCGACCTGAACACCGGCACCCAGCAGGAGCTCGAGGCGCTGCCGGGCGTCGGCGAGGCGACGGCCAAGAAGATCATCGCCGGCCGTCCCTACTCGTCGGTCGCCGATCTCTCGAAGGCCGGCGTCCCCGCAGGCACGATCGACAAGATCTCTTCGCTCGTGACCGTCAGCAAGGCGAAGGCCGGCAAGCCGGCCGAAAAGGCCGCCGCCGCGCCCGAGAAGCCGGCCAAGGCCACACAGGCCGCGGCGACGGAAAAGACCACGAAGGCCGACAAGCCGGCTGCGCAGGCCGCCTCCGCTCCGGTCAATCTCAACACGGCCTCCGAGAAAGAGCTCGAAGCGCTGCCGGGTGTAGGCGCGGCCACGGCCAAGAAGATCATCGCCGGCCGCCCCTACGCCGCGGTTTCGGACCTCTCGAAGGCCGGCGTATCCGCCGGTACGATTTCGAAGATCTCGTCGCTCGTCGTCGCGGGCGGCACGGGCGGCACGGGCGGCACGGGCGCCACGAGCGCCGCGAAGCCGGCGGCCGACACGAAGTCTGCGTCCGCTCCTGCCGGCGCGCCCGTTTCGGCTGCCGCCCCCGCCGGCGCTCCGGCTCCGGCCGCAGCCTCGTCGGCCTCGACTACCGCTCCAGCGAAGGTCCAGCCGAGGGCTCCCGAAGCCGCGACGGGCACGACAGCAGCCCAGGCGCCTCCCGCCAAGGGCATGGTCTGGGTCAACACCTCCACCAAGGTCTACCACTACGAGGGCGACCAGTGGTACGGCAAGACCAAGCAGGGCAAGTACATGACCGAGGCCGACGCCATCAAGGCGGGCTACCGCGCGTCCAAGGAAGGCGCTCCGAAACAGTAACGTCGGTGCGGGGCCGCGCTGACACGGCGCGGCCCCGGCTCTTTTCGCCGGGCTACTTCGCCGGAACGATTGCCGTCACGGGGTGGATCTCCCACCGGGTGCCGCGCGGATCGGGCTGGTCCTCATCGGGCTCGTAATAGAGCCACCCCGTCACCTGGACCTTCGTCCCCACGAGCTTGCGCAGGGCCGCCGGTGCGAGCGCCGCCGATTTCTTCTGCCAGGCCGGAGTCACTTCGACGACCATCCACTTGCGCGTATCGGTCTCGCCCTTCTCGGCCGCGAGCGCGATGTGAAAGTCGCCGTCCTCCTCTTTTTCGGACTGCACGACCCATCCCACGATCGTCGCGCCTTTCGCCTCCGAAAAAGCGGCCTTGTCGTCCTTCGCGAGCAGGGCGGCAAGCGTCGCCGCGGCATCGATGTCGGCGGCCGTGGGCGCCTTCGCCCGGCCCCGCAACTTCTTCGCCGCCGCCGTCTCGCCCTTGTCGGCGGCCGGCTCGGCAGCGCGCGCCGTTCCCGAAAGCCCGAGCCCTGCCGCGAGCGCCAGGACCACGACGGCCGCGAACCGATTCTTCAGATTCCGCATGTTTCGCCTCCGTTCTTCGAAAGACCGGACCTCGAACCTCCGCAACCGTGCGACATCATCCTGCCTCATTTTTCCAGCAGCGACAATCGGCGGCGGCCGACGGGCGGTCGCTAGGATAGGCCGCGGCCCCGGCGTCGCAGCGTGGACGACCCGGCGGGCGGCGCGAAGATCGGGGGAAGCGAGACCCCTTCCCGGCTCGAACGGGAAGGGAACGTTGGGCCGGGCGCCCGGCCCTCGGGGCTACTGCTTTTCTTCCTTGATCTGGAGCAGCCGCGTCGGCTGACCGTCGTAGTTGTTGATCTCGACCTTGCCCGTCTTCTTGTCGATCGAGGCCATTCCCTGGACGATGATCTTGCCTTCGGCTTTCCCGTCCTTGGAGAAATGCATTTCGAGGATGCCGAGGTCGTACTTCTGCCGCGTCCCCGGTGCGATCGCTCCCCCGAACGTCAGGGGGCGGTTGGTCGCCATGACGATCCTCTTACCGCCGTCGGGAAGCGGCGTCTGGTACGCGTAGTACAGGGCGTATGCCAGGGTTCCCTGCGTGTAGATGTACCCAACCTGCGGCAGCTGGCTCAGGTCGGCGACCATCTGGGCGTTGCCCTCGGTCTTCAAGACGTCGGTCAACGCGATGCGCTCGGCATCCGAGGACCAGCGGTAGATCCCGATGGTCACGTTAGTTCCGCCCCCGCCTCCGAGCATGTTGAGGGCCCAGGCGGTGTAGACGGCGATCGGCTTCGGCCCCTCCGCGGCAGGGACCGCGAGAGAGATCAGAAGCCCGAGGACGACGGGAATGACGGCCAGACGTTTGCGCATACGCTGCTCCTATTCTTGGGGACCGGCCGGCGATTGCCGGCCATGTGCGAACTTTATACCGAGTCGATGTCGTTCCCGCGCCCCATCCCGACTACACTCGGAGGGTCATGCGACGCAGGACGGGATCGGCGGTCCTGGCGGCGGCCCTGGCGGCCGCGCTCTGGACCGGCTGCCGCACGGTGGCCTTGGAGCCCCTCCCGGTGCCGAAGCTCGATCTGGCCCGCTACATGGGCGACTGGTACGTCATCGCGAACATCCCCACGCCCTTCGAGAAAAACGTCTACAACGCCGTCGAGAGCTATGCCCTCGAGGCCGACGGATCGGTCGCGACGACCTTCACGTACAACGAGGGCGGCTTCGAGGGCAAGAAGAAGACCTTCCGTCCGAAAGCGTACGTCCGCGACGACGGCTCCAACGCCGCCTGGGGAATGCAGTTCGGACCGATCCTCGCCGAATACCTGATCGCATACGTCGACGCCGACTACACGCAGACCGTGGTCGCGCGCAGCAGCCGCGATTTCGTCTGGATCATGGCCCGCACACCCGAGATCTCCGACGCCGACTACGACCGCATGGTCGTGCAGATCGGAAAATGGGGCTACGACACGGAAAAGCTCCAGCGCATTCCCCAGCATTGGTAACGGATCCTCTCGAGAAATTTCTGCGCCCCGATGACGGGGGCCGTGCCATGATCCCCTTCCGAATGAGGCGGACACGTCTGTCCCGGCCGCAGCCCCGGATTCGGATCGCGCCGCGCTCGACCCATCGGACCCGGACGCGCAGTGGCCGCTGATCCAGCACATCGCGGCTCGGTCCGCGCGTTCCTCTCGCGGTGGCCCGAGGTCGTCGTCCGCCACCCCTGGCTGATCGGCGGCTTCTGGCTCGCGTTGACGGTCGTCCTGATTCCCGGGGCGAGG
>DATMNJ010000144.1:0-3703 GCA_035569175.1 Thermoanaerobaculia bacterium
GCGACATCGTGGTCGGCCCGGTGGCCGGCGACCTCAAGGCCTCGACGCAGGCCGGGGACATCATCGCCGACTCCGTCACGGGCTCGGCCCTCGCCGACACGAACGGCGGCGACATCCGTATCGAGCGCGTTGGGGGGAGCCTCGACGCCCGCACGGCCGGCGGCGACATCCGCGTTCCGCGCGTCGGGGGCGGCATCCGCGCGAGCTCGGCCGGAGGCGAGGTTCGCATCGGCGTCACCGGGCACGACATCAAGGGTGGCATCACGATCCGCAACGACGGCGGCGACGTGACCCTCTCGTTGCCCGCCGATCTCAAGGCCGAGGTGGAGCTCGTCGTGACGGGCGCCGACGAGGACGACAACGCGATTCGGTCCGACTTTGCCGAGCTCGTGATTTCGAAGAAGGCCGGCACCCAACGCGCGACGGCGACCCTGAACGGCGGCGGCGAGAAGGTCGTCGTGCGGACGACGTCGGGGACGATCCGCCTCAAGAAGGGGTAGGGACGCCGGGCGGGGGCCGCAGGTCTACCGGATTCGCAGCACCGCTCTGGACTCGAGCGCCACTTCGCCGCCGATTCCCGAGCGCGGATCGTGGCGGCCGTTGGAAAGGTACTCGCGAATCCCGGGGCGAAAGCGCTTCCAGTCGCCGGGGAAGGTCGCGAGCGAGCCGGAGACGTCGGCGGCATTGTCGCGCTCGAGACTCTTGAGCTGGTCGCGCGTCAGCGGCGGGGCCTCGAGGACGCCGCGCCGCGCCAGCCATTCGAAGCCTCCCGCGAGCACACGGCCGTACCAGAGGGGCAGGTGGACCAGCAACTTGCCCGGCTTGCCGACTGCCGCGGCGATCTCGCGGTAGATGTCGTTGAGCGTGAAGATCTCGGGACCCCCGAGCTCGAACGAGCGGCCGACCGTCTCGGGCTTCTCGAGAGCGTCGGCGAAAGTCCGCACCACGTCGCCGATGGAGACGGGCTGAAACCGGGTCTTACCCGGCCCGATGACCGGGATGAAGCCGGGGTTCAGCCGCACGATCGGCGCCAGGAGCGAGACGAACCCGTCGCCGGGTCCGAAGACGATCGACGGCCGGAAAATCGTCCAGTCGAGCCCGGAGCTCCGCACGGCCCTTTCTCCCGCGGCCTTGCTGCGGCCGTACCGCGACGGGGAATCCTCGCTGCTTCCCATGGCACTCATGTGGAGATACCGCCGGACCCCGGAGGCCTCCGCGGCGGCGACGACGTTCTCCGTCGCCTCCCGGTGCATCCGGTCGAAGGTCTGGTCGCCCTTCTCGCTGATGACGCCGACCAGGTGCACCACGGCGTCTCGCCCGGCGGCGGCCGCGGCGACCGACTCGGGGTCGAGCACGTTCCCGGCGGCGGTTTCCACCGGCCGGTTGTAGCGGTTGCGCGTCTTGCGCGGGTCGCGCGCGAGCACGGCCACCGCGTGGCCCCGGTGCAGGAGCCGGTTGACCAGATGGGTGCCCACGAACCCCGTGCCGCCCGTGACGAGAACCTTCACGCGTACCTCCTGCCGACCAGTGGCTTGTATCACGCGACCCTCGGCCTCACGGGAAACCGAACAGGTCGCTCGTCACGGACTGGCCCGCTTGCGCGAGCGCCACGACTCGCCGCCGCGCCTCGCCGAGGCCGGCAAGGTCGCGGATCGGATCGGCGACGCGCATCCCGGGAAGGCCAGACTGGCGGTTCCCGAGCAGGTCCCCCGGCCCCCGCGCCTCCAGGTCCTTCTCGGCGATCACGAAGCCGTCGGACGTCTCCTCGAGGACCGCGAGCCGTGCCCGCGCCTCGGGCGCCGCTCCCCCGCCGGCAATGAGCGCGCACCACGACGGCCGCGCGCTGCGGCCGACGCGCCCGCGCAGCTGGTGGAGCTGGGCGAGACCGAAGACCTCCGCGTTCTCGACGATCATGAGGGTGGCCTCGGGGACGTCCACGCCGACCTCGACGACGGTCGTGGCGACGAGAATCGGAGTTCTCCCGATCGCAAACTCGCGCAGCGCCACCGTCCGGTCGGCGGGCGGCATGCGTCCGTGCAGGACACCGATCCGCACCCGCGGTAGCACGGCCGCGACGCGGTCGGCCGTGGCGCGGGTCGCCGCGACCTCCCGCTCCCCTTCTTCGATCGCCGGCACGACCACGTAGACCCGCTCGCCGGCCGCGACCCGCTCGCCCGCGAAGCGGTAGACCTTCTCGCGGCCCTCCTCCTCGCGGACGCGGGTGATGATCTGCCCCCGGCCCGGAGGCTTCTCATCGAGAACCGAGACGTCGAGCTCCCCGTAGATCGCCCAGGCGAGGGAACGCGGAATGGGCGTCGCGGTCATGACCAGCACGTGCGGCGCGTCGCCCTTGCGAAAGAGCCGCGCGCGGTGGGCCACGCCGAAACGGTGCTGTTCGTCCACGACGACGAGGCCGAGGCGTTTGAACTCGACCGGCGCCTCCGCGAGCGCGTGGGTCCCGACGAGGACGTCGATGCGCCCCGCCGCGAGCTCTTCGAGGAGCTTCTTGCGGGCGCTCCCGCGCACCCGCCCGGTCAGCAGCGCCAGGCGGACACCCGCCGCCGTCAGCCAGGACGCCAGGCTCTCCGCGTGCTGCTCGGCGAGAATCTCGGTCGGGGCCATGAGAGCACCCTGAACCCGGTTGCCGGCCGCGAGAAGCAGGGCCAGGCCTGCCACGACGGTCTTTCCCGAGCCGACGTCGCCCTGGAGAAGCCGCGCCATCGCGCGGCCCGACGCGAGGTCCGCGGCGATCTCGCGCACCGCGCGTTTCTGGGCGCCCGTCAGGGGGAAGGGAACGGCCTTGCGCGCCCGCTCCCGGAGGGGGTCGCCGGCCTTCAACACGAGGCCGCGCCGGGCATGGAGCCGCGCCCGCTTCTCCTCGATTCCGGCGGCGAGTACGAGGAGCTCCTCCCGCGCCAGCAGCCGGCGCGCCGCCTCAGCGGCCTCCGGCCCCGCCGGAAAGTGCGCGTCCTCGAGAGCCGCGCGGACCGCTTCCGGCGGCCCGGCCGCCGCGGCAAACCGCGGGTCGAGCCGGTCGAGGGCCCGCCTGGCCAGCGTGCGCCACAGGCGCGGGGACACGTCGGCCGCGCGGTGGTACACGCCGACGATCCGCCCCGAGTGCAGCGGGTCGGCGTCCTCGCCCTCCGGAAGGAACTCCGTTTCCGGGTTCTCGATGCGCATCTCTCCTCGCGGCGACGGCGTGGGCGCGCCGTAGAGAGCGGCTCTCGACTCCGCCAGGGCCCTGGCGAAGGAGGGGTAACGGTTGTGCCAGACGACGCGCACCGCCCCCGTCCCGTCGTCGGCGACGGCCTCGACGCGCAGCGTGCCCCGGCGCATGCGCACCGACCGAACGCCCTGAAAGCGGGCGAGCACGGTGGCCGGCTTGCCCCACTCGAGGCCCGCGATCGTCGCGAAGTGGCGCCGGTCCTCGTACCGAAACGGCAGCGCCAGCAGGAAATCGCCCACCGTCCGAAACCCCTCCGCGGCCAGCCGCTCGCCGCGGGCCGGACCGATGCCGGGAATCCGGGAGACCGGGTCGCGCAGTCGAAGCGGGGCGGAAGATGCGTCCGGCGGGGGGATGGAGCTAGCTCTCGGGGGCGTGGAACGTCATCGAGACGAGGCCGAACTTGAGCACGTCGCCGCTCTGCACGGCGATGGGCACGCCGGTCGTGAGCCGGTTGCCGTTGACGTACGTGCCGTTCAT